>NZ_JBXWZQ010000189.1:0-22951 GCF_059432795.1 Nitrococcus sp.
CGGTCGCGCTGCCCGGCTGCAGGCCCGCTGCGGTTTCCAGACCGTCCACCAGATCGGCCACGGCCGCCACCGTGGCGGCGTAGTCGTCCCGCGGGCTCGCCGTGGGAACCCGGGCCAGTTCTTCACCCGCACCGTCAAGCACCCCGGCGGAGATCTTGGTGCCGCCCAGATCGATGCCGATGCGGTGTCTCATGGACCGCAGCGCAGGAGCGGCCAATCGTAGTGCGGCCCCGGATCGGTCTTGCGCCAGGGTGCAATTTCCCGGTGGCCGACGATGGCTTCCGCGGAAAGCAGCGGGTAGCGGGCCAGCAGCGCTTCCAGCACGAGCCGCAGCTTGCGTTACTGAGAGGCGGTGTAAGGCCGCTCATCGGTGCCTTCCAGCTCGATGCCGATGGAAAAATCATTGCAGCCCGGCCGGTGCCGCCACTGCGAGACTCCCGCATGCCAGGCGCGCTCATGGAACGGCACGAATTGCGTCACCGCGCCGCGCCGGCTGATGAACAGATGCGCGGAAACCCGCACGCCGGACAGGCTGGCAAACGTCGGATGGGCATGCAGATCGAGCCGGTCGAGGAACAGGTCGTGCACATGCCGGCCGCCAAACTGTCCCGGCGGCAGAGAAATGCCGTGAATGACCACCAGTTCGACCGCGGCCCGGTGCGGACGCGGATTGCAGTTCGGCGACGGCAGCTTGCGCACCCCGCTGAGCCAGTGATCGTCGGCAACCCGCATGGTCATTCGCCTGTCGTCATTCCGCAACGCAGCGGCCAGTATACGGGGAAGCGCGGGCCGGATGGTTCTCGACGAATCCAACGGCATCCTCGTCAGTGCCGCGAATACATCAGGCTTCTTCCATGGGGTTTTCCGCAGGAGACTTGCGAATTTGCCGGTTGACCCCTTTTCATTGTCATAGGACACTTCGTTGTTGAACTTTTCAACAATTTTCTACGATTGCGCACATGACATACACAGGCCAACGGACACCAATACCATGAGCACGGTCAACTTCAGCGTCCCGGAACAGGTCAAGCAGGCCTTCAACAACACCTTTGAAGGTTGCAACAAGAGCGCCATCATCGCTGATCTGATGATGGAAGCCGTGGAGCGGGCGCAGCGCCGCGAACGCAGCCGGGAGGCCATGGCACGAATCGTCCAACGCCGGGCGTCTGCACCCGCCGTCACGGAGCAACAGGTCAGGGACGCCCGCAGCAAAGGCAGACCATGATTGCCGTTGTCGACGCCAGCGTCGCCATGAAATGGTTCCTGACGGTTTCACCTGAAGAGCCCGACGCGCCAATCGCCCTCGGCATCCTGAACGATGCTGTCCAAGGCTCGCTACGACTGTGGCAACCACCTCACTTCATCGCGGAAGTGGCCAGTGTGCTGGTGCGCCTGAAACCCACCGATGCCCTGCTCGACATTCGGGATCTCCTGGAACTCGACTTCGAACGCATCGAGGACGATGCGGTGTACGCCAACGCCGCAGAACTTGCCATCACGCTCGGTCACCATCTGTTCGACACGCTCTATCATGCGCTGGCCCTCTCGGAGCCGGGCGCAACCCTCGTGACTGCCGATCGGCACTACTATCGGAAGGCGCAGGGCTATGGCGCCATCGTGCTCCTGGAGAACTGGCGCTAGAACCGGCACTCCTTGCTTTCACGGATGTTGCGGTATGCTTCGGCAAAAATCGCAACACCCCGCACGAGGACCAGCAACCATGCCAATGAGCGATGATCTCCAGGACGCGGTCACCGCCAACGTTCGTGCCGCGCTCGCCGAGGACATCGGCAGCGGCGATGTCAGCGCCGCTCTCATCGACCCGGCGGCCCGCGCCCAGGCACGGGTCATTACCCGTCAGGCCGGCATCTTCTGCGGCAAACCCTGGGTGCGGGAAACGGCACGCCAGGTGAGCGGCGACGTGCGCATCGATTTCGGTGTCAGCGACGGCGATGCCATCACGCCGGGTCAAGCGTTGTTCTCACTGGAAGGCCCGGCCCACACGCTGCTCACCGCTGAACGTACCATGCTGAACTTCGTACAGCTTCTCTCCGGCACCGCCACCGCCACACGCCGCTACGTGGATCTGATCGCAGGCACCCGGGCGAGCATTCTCGACACGCGCAAAACCATTCCGGGGCTGCGCGCCGCACAGAAATACGCCGTGCGCTGCGGCGGCGGCAGCAATCACCGCATGGGTCTGTACGATGCCTTCCTCATCAAGGAAAACCACATCGCTGCGGCCGGCAGCATCAAGGCCGCCATCGACAGCGCCCGGACGCAACATCCGAACCTGCCCCTGGAAGTCGAAGTCGAGAACCTGGAACAGTT
Organism: Nitrococcus sp.; assembly: GCF_059432795.1. Lineage (NCBI taxonomy): Bacteria > Pseudomonadati > Pseudomonadota > Gammaproteobacteria > Chromatiales > Ectothiorhodospiraceae > Nitrococcus > Nitrococcus sp. The sequence goes on from NZ_JBXWZQ010000189.1 coordinate 2,332, forward strand.
GCGCGAGGTCGTCAACGGCCGCGCCGACATCGCTATGCTGGACAACTTCAGCCTGGAAGATACCGTGGAAGCCGTTGCCATGGCCAAACGCCACGTGAAGCTCGAAGCCTCCGGCGGCATCGATGCATCCACCATCCGGGCCATCGCCGAAACCGGCGTGAGTTATATTTCAGTAGGTGAGATTACCAAACAGGTACAGCCGCTGGATCTGTCCATGCGGTTCGTCTAGTCAACGGGCAAGACAAGGCTGAAACGTTCATGCAGCTATCCGCCGTGAATCGGCTCGGCGCCTTTCTGATTCATCTGGCCGCCAGCCTGGCGATCTTCGCGGTGCTCGCCGCCGTGGTGGTATACGTCTGGTACCCGGACTTTTTCTTCACCACCGACGGCGGCTGGCAGGGTATCCGTATCATCATTCTGGTGGACGTCGTGGCCGGGCCGTTGCTCACCCTGGTGGTCTACGACCGACGCAAAGCCGAGCTGAAGCGCGACCTGGCGATCATCATCGTCTTCCAGGCAGCCTGCCTGATCGGCGGCACCTGGGTGGTGTATTCCGAGCGGCCGCTGACCCTGGTGTATGTGGACGGGCACTTCTTCAGCATGAGCGCCGACGACTATCGGGAACGGGGGCTGACGGTGCCGGACCTGGCCCATCTACCTGGCCCCTACCCCAAACGGGTGATGGTAGAGATGCCTGAAGACTTCGCCGAGCAATCCGAGATCCGCCGCCAGGCCATTCAGGAGCGGAAACCCCTGCGCTCGCTGGCGGAACGCTATGAGCCGCTCGCCTTCGATAAAATGCGCGTGGAGAAAGAAGCCGTCGATGTGGCAGCGCTGAAGGAACGCGGTATTGCCGCCGAGAAGCTCGACCAATGGCTCGACACCCATGGTGGGGCTCTGGAGGACTACGCGTTCCTGCCTTTCGGTGCCCGCTTCGGCTATGCGTTCCTTGGCGTATCCAAGCCGGATCAGGAGATTGTCGGTCTGCTGGACGTGCCGCGGCTTGACAGAAAACCGGCGGCGGGCGGTCAGCCCGAGTGAGCTGAACAAGCCAGCGCTGCTGCGCGCCCGCATGCTGTCCGCGCTGCCACTGGAGATGTCTGGCAGCGGGATTCAGGATAGTATGATGCGATAAGCCTCCCAGGCATCGGGGGAATGCTGGGATGGAAGGTCCGGATAGAGTCATCGATCTGGTGAGCGCGGTCACTACCCTTCTGCTGGTGGCGGCCGCCGTGTTGGCACTGAGTAAGCGCCTGCGCCTGCCTTTTACGATCCTTCTGGTCGTCGTGGGCATCATCCTGTCCGAGCTCGCTCAGCTGGGTCCGGGGGTGCTTCCCCAGCTGGCGGAATTTCACATTTCGCCGGACGTGATCCTGTTCGTGTTCCTGCCCACCCTGATCTTTGAGTCGTCGCTGCACCTCGATGTTCGGGAACTGCGACGCAACCTGCTGCCGGTGCTGACGCTGGCAATTCCGGGGCTGCTTCTCTCTACGGTAATCATCGGCGGTGCAGTGGCGCTGCTCACGCCGGTGGACTTCGCTGCCGCGCTGGTTCTCGGTGCCATATTGAGCGCGACTGATCCAGTAGCGGTGATCGCGCTGTTCAAGCAGTTGGGTGCACCCAGGCGGCTGACGGTGCTCGTCGAAGGGGAGAGCCTGTTCAACGACGCCACCGCCATCGTGGCCTCCCAGATTCTGCTTGCCATCGCCGTGGCCGGATACATGTCCGTGGAAACCGTCTTCAACGGCCTGGGCGATTTCGTCTTCGTATTTTTCGGTGGTGCACTGACCGGTTGGCTCATGGCCGTGGCGGTGGGGTTCGTGCTGGGCAGGGTGGAAGACGATGCGCTGATCGAGATTTCTCTGACCACGATCCTGGCGTATTTCTCCTTCCTGGTAGCCGAGCACGTGCTCCACGTCAGCGGTGTCATGGCCACCGTTGCCGCCGCGCTGACCATCGGTGGCTGGGGTCATTCGAAGATCTCCCATTCCGTCCGTGAGCATCTGGAGAATTTCTGGGACTATCTGGCATTCGTCGCCAACGCTTTGATCTTTCTGCTGGTGGGGTTGCAGATCGACCTCGGTGCAGTGGCCGAGTCCTGGCAAATGCTGATCTGGGTGATCCTTGCCATGCTGCTGGCTCGGGTAGTCACAGTATTCGGCCTGGTGCCGCTCGTCGGGAGATTGCCGGGATCGGAGGCCATCGACAGGCGCTATCAGACGGTGATGTTCTGGGGCGGTCTGCGTGGTGCCATCGCCCTGGCCATTGCGCTCAGCCTGGGAGAGTTCCGCTACGCGGACACCTTCGTCGTGCTCGTGACCGGGGCAGTGCTGTTCACCCTGATCGTGCCCGGCCTGACCATCGAACAGCTGATCCGTCGCCTTGGGCTGCATACCCCGCCGCTTGCGGATCGCCTGGCGGAAACGGAGGCGCGCCTGGGTGCGCGTCAGAGCGCTCTGGAAGATCTGCCCAGTCTGCAGCGGGACGCCACGTTTTCCTCGCGCACCGCGACCCGTCTGCGCACCCAGTACCAGCTAATGGTGGATGAGGCGGAGGAGCGTTTCGACGAGCAGCGTCGGCGCGAGGTGGACGACGAGCGGGAGTACAACCTGCTCATGCTCAAATGCTTCGCGGTGCAGAAGGCATTCTATCGGGAGAAGCTGGGCGCCGGACACCTGTCTGAGCGGACGTACCGGAACCTCGTTTACGCACTCAACGTGGAAGGCGACAGTCTGCGCTATCGTGGCGAGTTGCCGCGAATTCCACCACGCTCCCGATTCGTACGCTGGTGGCGCAACTCATGGATGCGTCTCGTACAGCGTCTCAGGGTCTTCGATGCCTACGCGGAATCGATACGAAGTCATTCCACGGCGCAGGACTACGAGTACGCCTGGGCCGGCTACCACGGCTGCCTTCGCGTGCTTGCCAGCATGGACAGCCTGTCCCGGCACAGCCGTTCCCGTACCAGGGTCGTCAAGGAAGTCCGGGACGTGTTCAGCCGCTGGTCGCAGGGCGCTCGGCGGCGGCTCGATACCGTGGCCGAGCAGTTTCCCGAGTTCTACCAGGCCAGCCAGCAGCGGCTGGCGGAGCGCATGATGCTGCACAGCCAGCGCGACTTCGTGGTCGAGCAGCGCCGCAGCGGAGCCATCCCCAACTCCGTCGCTGCACGCCTGCTTGCAGAACTGGACCGGGACATCCGTCTGCTGCGCGGCTACGACAAGGCGGAGCTCAAGCTCGATCCCCGCGAACTGCTACGAAAAGTACCGATGTTCAGCAACCTGCCGGCGGAAGAGGTTCCACTGGTGCTCTCCTGTCTGCGGCAGCGCACCATTCCAGCGCGGCAGGATCTGATCCGGGAAGGCGAACGTGACGATTCCCTGTGCCTCATCGCCCGGGGCATCGTGCGAGTGCTGCAGAGACGCGACGGAGAAGAAGTGGAGATCGAACGGCTTACCGTGGGAGATTTTGTCGGCCAGGGCGGGTTTCTGGGCAGCGGCCCTCACCGAGCGACCTGCCGGGCACTGACGCCCTGCGCCGTATACGAGCTCAGGCGACGTGATCTGGACGGTCTGCAGGGAAGCTGCCCCGGCCTGCTGGCGGCTCTCGAGCACATGCTGCGTCGACCTGATCTTCCACGCATTCCGACCTGATCAGTGAGCAGGCTTGTTGCGCAGACACCCGAAACCACGCGCCAAGAATTCGACAAAGCGGTTCCTCCGATGACCGTTTGGTTCTACCATTGCAATGTGATGGGGAGGAGGGTCCCATGAAAGCGTCCGATCTTTTCGTACAGGCGCTGGAAGCCGAAGGCGTAGAGTACGTGTTCGCCATTCCAGGCGAGGAGAACCTCGACCTGCTGGAATCTCTGCGGGAGTCGTCCATTACCCTCGTGCTGAACCGGCACGAGCAGGCAGCAGGGTTCATGGCCGCCACTTATGGGCGTCTGACCGGCAAGGCGGGGGTGTGCATGGCTACCCTCGGACCCGGTGCCACCAACTTCGTTACCGCCGCCGCCTATGCCCAGCTAGGCGCCATGCCCATGGTGATGATCACCGGCCAGAAGCCCGTCAAAGCCAGCAAGCAGGGCCAGTTCCAGATCATAGACGTGGTCGACATGATGCGGCCGATCACCAAGTTCACCCACCAGATCGTCAGCGGCGACAACATTCCCACCCGGGTGCGGGAGGCGTTTCGCCGCGCCGAGGAGGAGCGGCCGGGAGCAACTCATCTCGAGCTGCCGGAAGACATTGCTGACGAACAGACCGACGCGCCGCTCACGCCGGCCAGTCTCGACCGCCGACCCATTGCCGAGGACAAGGCCATTGCCCGGGCAGTGGAGGCCATCGCCGGCTCGCAACATCCTCTGCTGCTGATCGGTGCGGGTGCTAACCGCAAGCTCACCTCGAAGATGCTGCGCCAGTTCGTCGACGAGGTGGGAATCCCGTTCATTACTACGCAGATGGGCAAAGGCGTGGTCGACGAAACCCACGAGCTGTTCATGGGCAATGCGACTCTATCGGATCATGACTTCCTCCACCGGGCCATCGCCAGATCAGACCTGATCGTCAACGTCGGACATGACGCAGTAGAAAAACCCCCGTTCTTCATGCGGGGGGATGCGCTGCAGGTGATTCACATCAACTTCAACTCCGCCAGCGTCGACCCGGTGTACTTTCCGCAGATCGAAGTGGTGGGCGACATCGCCAACAGCATCTGGCGCATCAAGGATTCACTGGTTGCTCAGGGCCATTGGAACTTCGACCACTTCCGCACGGTGCAGGAACGTCTGTCCGCACATATCCTCGAAGGCCAGGACGACGACCATTTTCCGATGCGGCCACAGCGTCTGGTGGCAGACGTGCGAAACGTCGTGCCGGACGACGGCATCATTGCGCTCGATAACGGCGTCTACAAGATATGGTTCGCCCGGAACTACCGGGCTCGACAGCCCAACACCGTGCTGCTCGACAATGCTCTGGCCACCATGGGTGCCGGATTGCCCAGCGCCATGGCGGCGCATCTGGTCTATCCGGACCGGCGCGTGACCGCCATCTGCGGCGATGGTGGATTCATGATGAACTCCCAGGAAATGGAAACCGCGGTGCGGTTGAAGATGGACGTCGTTGTGGTGGTATTGCGCGACGACGCTTACGGAATGATCAAGTGGAAACAGGCGAACATGGGTTTTGCCGAGTGGGGCTTGGACTACGGCAACCCGGATTTCGTCAAATACGCTGAGAGCTACGGCGCTTCCGGCCATCGGGTGAGCGCTGCCGGGGAATTCGCACCGCTCCTCGAGCGCTGTCATCAGGCCGGCGGGGTACATCTGATCGACGTACCAGTCGATTACTCCGGCAACGACCGCATTCTGAATCGCGAGATCAGGGAGCTCAGCGCCAGTCTCTAAACACTACCGCGGAGGGTATTGCGTGTTGAGAGAGACCTACCCCTACTACCTGGCCAACGAGGCGCGGGCGCCGAATACTGATCTCGCCGTGACCGACAAGTACACCGGCGAGGTGGCCGCCCGCGTTGCCATGGCGGACGCAGCTGCCATCGACGAAGCCATCGGGGCTGCGGACCAAGCCCAGAGCGCCATGGCCGACCTGCCGGCATACGAACGCCAGCAGGTGCTCATGCATTGCGTGACACGCTTCGAGGCGCGCCACGAGGAGCTGTCGGTCGCGCTGTGCGTGGAGGCCGGAAAGCCGATCAAGGATGCGCGCGGTGAGGTCACCCGGCTCATCGACACATTCCGGGTAGCGGCCGAGGAGGCCGTGCGGATCAACGGCGAAACGCTGAGTCTCGAGATCTCGCCCCGGGCCCGGGGCTACCGGGGGTTCACCAAACGGGTACCCATCGGACCGTGCTCGTTCATCTCACCATTCAACTTTCCACTGAATCTCGCCGCCCACAAGATTGCACCGGCCATCGCCGCCGGCTGTCCATTCGTTCTCAAGCCCGCCAGCCGCACGCCGCTCGGCGCCATACTGATCGGCGAGATACTTGCGGAGACCAGCCTGCCACGGGGGGCCTTCTCGATCCTGCCCTGCAGCCGGGACGGTGCCGATCTGTTCACCACGGACGAACGCCTGAAGCTGCTCAGCTTCACCGGATCGCCTGCAGTGGGATGGGACCTGAAGGCGCGGGCCGGCAAGAAGCCGGTGGTGCTCGAGCTCGGCGGCAACGCCGCCTGCGTCGTGGATGCCGACGCGGATGCGGACGACGCGGTGGAGCGGATCGTATTCGGGGCCTTCTATCAGTCCGGCCAGAGCTGCATCAGCGTGCAGCGGATTCTGGTGCACGAATCCCTGTTCGATACGGTCAAAGACCGCCTCGTGCGCCAGGTGAGCGCATTGCCCATGGGCAATCCGCGCGACGAAACCACGTTCATCGGTCCCATGATCGATGAGCGGGAAGCGATCCGCCTCGAAGGCTGGATCCACGAAGCGGTGGAAGATGGCGCCAGGGTGCTCTGTGGCGGTCGGCGCGAGGGTGCCATGCTGGAGGCCACGCTGCTCGAGGACGTGCCGCGTGATTGCGCCGTGTACCGCGAGGAGGCATTCGGGCCGGTTGCGGTTCTCGAAGCGTTCTCGGACTTCGACGACGCGTTGCGCCGCGTGAATGACAGCGACTTCGGTCTGCAGGCGGGGATATTCACCCGTGATCTGTACAAGGCGCAGAAGGCCTGGGATATCCTGGAAGTCGGTGGCGTGATCATTGGTGACGTGCCCTCCTGGCGCGTCGACAACATGCCCTATGGTGGCGTCAAGGACAGTGGTCTAGGCCGTGAGGGCGTGCGCTATGCCATCGAGGACTTCACGGAAATCCGGCTGCTGGTGATCCGCAACCCGGCGGCGTAGTGGTTCAGAGGGACATCGCGTAGGTCAGGGAGAAGTGAATCCCGTCGTCCTGCAGGTCGTAATCGCGGGTCTGCAGATTTCTTGGATCGTCCCCCTCGAAGTCGTCGGCGATGGGCTCGCCCCAGTACAGCTCGGCGCGCAGCCCCTGCCCGGCGCTGGCCAGGTAACGCCGGTCGGACGTATCCCGGCTGCGCGACCCCGGGTTGGTGTTCGCCTCGTCCCACGCCGTGCCGTAGTCGACGAAGGCGGCGACCACCAGGTTACGCTAGTGCGGTTCCGGCCGATACCCCCAGACGGGCAACTGCATTTCGACTGACAGCGCTACGCCATTGTCCCGGACGTAGGTGTTCTCGCGGAATCCACGCACCGTATCCACCCCGCCGATGGCGAGCTTCTCCAGTGACATCAGCGGATCGTCGGAGAGTTGAGCGGAAGCCCGGAGCAGCAGTCTGGAGCGGTCGTTCAGGGCTCCCAGAGGGGCGAGCCGCTCACCGAGGGCATTCAGCCGGACCACCGCCGCAGACTGGATTCTCAGGAGCTGGAAATCACCGTCTGCGCCGGTTGGATTGAGCTGCGCTTCCGTACCCGTACCGATAGCGACCTGCGGATGGAGTCGCGAAGCATGCGCATGTTCGGCGGTGGCCCCACCGCCGAGATCGTCCGGCTCGACGAGGGGAAGATCTATCAGCTCGACCTCGAGAAGACGACCTTCGCAGAGATGTCGTTGGCAGAGCAGCTCAGGATCGATATCGCCGACGCGCCGGGCTTCGCTCAGCGATTGGAATACATGTTCGGCGCGTATCAGGGCATCTGGAGCGAGATCACGGCCAAAATGGATGCGTCGGAGGGCTACCCGATGCGTTCCGGCAGCAGCCTTCGACGTGCCGTCGAACTTCCGCCTGGTCGAACGCTGATCCGCACGGCCCGGGCAGACGCTGAGCCTGTCCGGGCCGTGATCTACACCACGCCGTAGGCGATCATCGCGTCCGCCACTTTGACGAAGCCGGCGGTGTTGGCACCCTTCACGTAGTCGACAAAGTCGCTTCCCGGCACCCGGCCGTATTCGACGCAGCGCTCGTGGATGTCGGTCATGATCTGAAGGAGGAGGTTCTGCAGTTCCTCCTCTTTCCACGTGATACGGGCGCTGTTTTGACTCATCTCCAGGCCGGACACGGCGACACCGCCGGCGTTAGCCGCCTTGCTAGGAGCAAACAGGACTTGCGCGTCGGTGAAGTGCTCTATGCCGCGCTGCTCGGTCGGCATGTTGGCTCCCTCCGATACTGCGATGCAGCCGTTTTCGATGAGGCGCAGTGCCTCGGCCTCGCTGATCTCGTTCTGGGTCGCACAGGGGAAGGCCAGTTGTGCGGGCACGCGCCAGGGCCGTTCGCCGCTGTGAAAATCGGCACCGAACTCCTTGGCGTATCCCTCCAGGCTCTGTCGCCGACGCGTTTTCAGATCCAGAACGAATTCCAGCTTGTTGGCATCAATGCCGTCCTTGTCGAAGACGAACCCCGTGGAATCCGACAGGGTGAGCACCTTGCCGCCAAGCTGGTTGATCTTTTCCACGGCGTAGGTTGCCACGTTGCCCGAGCCGGAGAGGAGGCAGGTCTTGCCTTCGATGGTGTTGCCGATGCGCTCCAGCATGGACTGCATCATGTAGACCGTTCCATATCCTGTCGCCTCCGTGCGGATCGGGCTACCGCCATACTCCATGCCCTTGCCCGTGAGGACGCCGGTGTAGCGATTGGTCAGCCGCTTGTACTGACCAAACATGAAGCCGATCTCCCGCGCGCCGACGCCGATATCCCCGGCCGGCACGTCGATGTCGTCGCCGACGTGTCGATGCAGTTCGGTCATGAAAGACTGACAGAAGCGCATCACCTCGTTGTCGGACTTGCCCTTGGGACTAAAGTCGGCGCCGCCCTTGGCGCCGCCCATCGGCAGTCCGGTGAGGCTGTTTTTGAAGGTCTGCTCGAAGGCCAGAAACTTGAGAATGCTCTGGTTTACGCTGGGATGGAAGCGCAGCCCGCCCTTGTATGGGCCGATGGCATTGCTGTTCTGCACCCGATAGCCGCGATTCACGCGGACGTTGCCGTTGTCGTCTTCCCAGCAGACGCGGAAACTCAGCACACGGTCTGGCTCGGCGATGCGCCGTAGAATCTGCTTCTCGTGGTAGATTTCTTTGTCAGCGATGTAGTCGAATACGTTCGACGCTACCTCGTAAACGGCCTGATGAAATTCGGTCTCATGGGGGTTGCGCCGCCTGAGACCATCCATGAACTGCTCAAGATTCACGTGATCGGAAATCGCCATGTCCTCCTCCCAGGTTGGACCGGCGGCCGAACTGCCTTTGGCGGCACATGCCGGCGAAGGGTCTCATTTAGACGCAAATCGTATCGAGCCGCAACCGGGGAGTTTCAGTTCCGCTTTGCCGCCCCGACGACGTGACCGAGTGGGCCCGTCACCACCGCTACACTTCGCTGCGCCAATCGCTGAACCCGGTGGATGAGAGTGCCTGGCCTGCCTCGCTGCGCCCGCCAGCCCAGCACGATGATGCCGGATCAGGCTCGACCGTCCCAATCACGTTCAACCCTGGGCCGGGTCACGCACCCGCGCGGAGAAACGAACATGAACAACACACGCAAAGCCACCCGGAGCGCAAGGACGCGTACAAGAAGGGCTCTTCAGCATTAATGGGGTAGAGCCAAAAAGTTTGCGGGATCAACAGGTTAGCTGGTGCCGGAACGCGGAATCGAACCGCGGACCTACTGATTACGAAATAGCGCTACTTCTCTCCCTGAGCTTTACGCCACCTCACAAATCAGTAGTTCTCACCCGCCGCAAGCACTGCTAAATCGAGCCTGTGTACACCATCGTTATCCCTCGTTACTATCACAGGGTAACGGCGCATAACGGTCCTCGCGCGTTACCCTGCCGTTACCCTCGGACCCCTTGGCACCTGAGAAGCAGCCCATGAGATTCACCGCCGCGGCCGTCGAGAAGCTCAAGCCAGACACCACCCGGCGCGAGGTTCCAGACGACGGTTGCCCGGGGCTCTACCTGCTCATCCAACCATCTGGCAAGAAGTCGTGGGCGGTGCGCGGACGGCTGCACGGTAAGCCGGTGAAGCTCACCATCGGCCGCTACCCCGCCTTCGACCTCAAGCTGGCACGCGAAGAAGCAGGGGCGCTGCTGCGGTCGCTGGAGCGCGACGAGGACCCGCGGCTCGAGCGCGCGGAGCGGAAGCGGCAGGCTGAGCGCGCGGCCGCCACCACGGTCGCCTCCGTCGTGTCGCTGTGGCTCAAGCGAGACCAAGCCGGCAATCGCTCCCACGACGAGGTAAAGCGCCTCATGGAGCGTGAGGTCATACCCAGATGGGGCAAGCGACCCATCGCCAGCGTCACCGTGGAGGACGTGCACGAGCTGCTGGACGCGGTCGCTGATCGTGGCGCCACCACGATGGCCAGGCGCCTGCACGCCCACCTGCACCGCCTGTTCCGATGGTCAGCCGGCCGCCGCTACGTTACCGCGAACCCGCTTGCCGACCTTCCAAAGCCGGGCAGCGAGCGCAGCCGCGACCGCGTGCTCACCAGCGAGGAGCTACAGCGTCTGTGGCAGGCCACCCTCCAACTAGGCTACCCGTTCGGTCCTGCCTACCGCCTGCTGCTGCTCACGGGTGCCCGCAAGAGCGAGGTTGGAGAACTTCGGTGGAGCGAGGTTGCCGACAACCAGATCGAACTCGCCGGTGCTCGTACCAAGACCGACGAGCCGCGTCTCATTCCTCTGTCGCCGCAGGTGGTCAGCGAGCTGGGAAGCCTTCCGCGCGTCAAGGGCAAACCGGGCTGGGTGTTCACAACGAACGGCGACACGCCGGCATCTGGCTGGTCAAAGGCCAAGCGCCGGCTGGACACCCTGGTGAGCAAGCTCGACACCGCTGGCGAGAAGCTCGCCGAGCCCGCGTCGTTTCCACCGTGGCGTCTGCACGACCTGCGCCGCACCGTCGCCACCAACCTGCAGCGCCTGGGCGTTCAGCTGGAGGTCACGGAGGCCGTCCTGGGGCACGTCTCCGGCAGCCGCGCAGGCATCGTCGGCATCTACCAGCGATACGCCTGGGCTGACGAAAAGCGCGCCGCGCTCGATCTCTGGGGCAACTACCTGGAAGAGCTGGCCGCACCTCAGCCCTCCCAGGAGAAAGCCTCATGAGCAACCTGAACTTTAACGAGCTAGAGGACGCCGCCGGGGTGCGCTTCCCTACGCCGGCACGACTGCTGATCAAGCTGGCGGTCAGCCAGTTCTTGGCGTTTCGCGGTGAAAGGCAGCCACCACTCAGCGAAACCGCGTGGGGCAAGGAGCAGCAGGATTTCAACCGCAGTATCAAAAGGTCAGCCACCGCCCTACTCAATGACGTCGATCAGCTCGTTAAAGAAGCTGGTCTTTCTAAGGCAGAATGGCACGATGTCGGCTTGTATCCGTCGGAGCTGCGCCAGTCTCTTGAGTACCTCCTCCGCTACGCGGAGGACAGCAATCGGTTTTTGACAGGCCCGCGCACCGGGCCAGAAATGCGTGTTCGCGTCCGCCCAGCCAGCGAGCGTGGGGGGAAGCCGAAAGGACCACGGACCCTCCTGTTGGAAAAACTCTACTCCCTCTACTGCGCCGCCGGCGGGAAGCAGAAGGGCGCAGCCTACTACCACGAACACCGGGGTAGGTATGTGGGCCCCTTCTTCGAGTTCGCCAGCTGCCTGCTCAGCCAGCTAGACCTGCCTCAGGATGAGCTGCTTGGCCTTGACGAGGCCTGCAAGCGCGTCGCCCGCGCTGCTCGCTCGTAGGTCATAACCTACCGCACAAGGGCGAAGGTTCTGCCCTTATCCAGCTTCGTGCGCCCTGCGTATAACCCTCCGTGCACATTCGTTAGCACGAGGGAGAAGAACGATGCGGCAGCAACAGAGCGCTCGCGCGAGCAATGCGACGCTGATCCCCAACCGCGTCCTGCGGCAGATGCTTGGTGGCGTTTCCCACATGTGGGTCTACCGACGCGAACGCGAAGACCCTGACTTCCCAAAGCCTATCCGTTTCGGCGGACCAAATGGACACAAGCACTACGTGTTGTCCGAGGTGGAAGCGTACATCGAGCAGCGCCGTGCCGCGCGGGGGTAAACCGAAGGCGCTTTAACAATCCAAAGAACGCGCCGCGCCGGCGGCACGTAGTGAGCCGGTCTAACGGAAACCGGCTCGCTTCATCACGCAAGGAAAGGAGAACGACATGACAGTGACCGACCTAGAAATTGAACTGGAGACCGAGCTAGAAGCCCTGCGCACGAAGATCGTTGCGCTGGTGATCGCCCGCGAGGTTGGTGTTCGCCCTGGTGCGGTGATGCACATGCTGACGCGAGGCCCCTCTGGCATGTGCGACTGGAACGACACGCCTGAAGAGATCTTCACACGCCTGGCCAGGTGGTTTCCCGCTTCGGCTGTCCACAAGGCGGTGCGAGAAGCTACTGACGCCGAACTTCGAATGGTAGCGGAGGACTAGGCGGAAAAGAGTGGGAGCGCACCGCTGGAGGACGGTGCGCTCCCTAACCCAACTTCAAGCAAGGAAAGAGAACTGCGTCGTGAAACGCCAGCCGATCGTAGACCGTCCTCCGCCGCGCCGACCAGCGGCCACCACGGAGCCAGCGTGATGGCTGGCGTCGTTGACCTGCGCCGCTTCCGCGCCGGCCGCGGTGAACCACCCGCACCCCTGGACCAGGAGCGCCACCTTGTTACCCAGCTTCGAGCTATGGAGAGCAGTCATGACAAGTAAGCAGACACCCCGCGCAGCGGCAACGAAGAGTCACCTTCGGCTGGTGAAAGACCGCAGCCGTCGATTCATCGACTACTACCAAGACGCTGGCTCAAACCTCCACCAGTGGGCCAAGGACTACCTTAAGGAGCGCGGTATCACGCAGCGGGCGGCTGACACCGCCAGAATTCGCTCAACTGAGGACGGGCCCTACGGCAGGGCTATCCTGACGCCGTACCTGAAGCTGGACGGTGAGATCGCAGAGATTGGCGGTCGGTACCGCAACCTGGACGTTAAGAAGCCGAAGTTCTGTCAGGACAGCAGCACGCGGCCGTGCCTGTATCTGCCGCCGGTGCCAGAGCTTGTTAACTGGAAAGCCATCGCCAGGAATTCAGCCGAGGCTATCGCCATCACGGAGGGCGAGTTCAAAGCACTGGCGGCGACGCTGGCCGGCGCGCCCACCCTCGGGCTCGGTGGCGTGGACGGCTACCGTTACCGTGTTATGCGCGGCAACCAGGAAAAGAGCGAGACGCTGCCGGACTTCGATGACTTCGTGTGGCCAGGCCGCGAGGTTGTCTTGATCCCTGACGCCGACGCTGGCGGCAAGCACATGGTCGGCAGGGCGACCATCGCCCTCGCCCTGCAGTTCGAGCGCTGGGGAGCCAGCGCCCGTATCGCTCAACTGCCAGGCTCTGGCAGCCAGGGCGTGGACGACCTCATCGCGGCCGAGGGAAAGGCTGCGTTCAAGGACCTGTTAGCTGCGGCGAAGCCGGTAGATCACAGGGATTTCCATCGCTGGGGTATGCCCAAGGAGCGGTACGCCTACACCGACAACGCCGTGGCCGAGCGCGTCGCCCTCGAACGCGGCGACACGCTGCGCTTCGTTCACGGGCCTGAGGTCTGGCGGCGGCGCGAGGCGGACCAGTGGCGCGACGACGCCGACCGACAGCGCGCCGAGGCTGTCGTCGAGGTCGCCCACGTGCTTCAGCACGAGGTCCACCAGCTCAACGAGGGCAATCGGCGCGCCGCTGCCATGCGTGAGGCCTGCAACCTTGAGCAGCAGCCGCGGGTCGAGCGCGTTCTCAAGGCCACGCAGTCCAAGTCGCCTATCAGCACCCTGCCTGGGGACTGGGACGCCGACCCTGACCTGCTGGGCGTGCCGAACGGCATCGTCGACCTGCGCACCGGCGAGCTGCGCCCACCGGACCCTGCCTGTCTGATCAGCCGGTACGCCACCGTGCCCTACGACCCCGGTGCCCCCGCGCCGAAGCGCTTTGAGAAGTTCATCGACGACATCATGGACGGCGACCGGGACGCCGTGCGGTTCCTGCAACTGGTGCTCGGGTACGCCGCAACCGGCCACACCGGCGAGCAGGTGCTGATCGTGCTCCATGGCGCGGGTGCCAACGGCAAGTCCACGCTGATCAACCTGCTCGAGCAGGTGCTCGGCAACTACGTGGCCATCCTCCCCGCCTCCAGCCTGCTGGCGCGTGGCCGCCATGAAACTGGCAATGCACCCAGGTCAGACCTGGCAAGCCTGCCTGGAAAGCGGCTGGTGTTCGCCTCTGAGGCCAACGTCGGCCAGCCACTCGACGAGGCGCTGGTCAAGCAGATCACCGGCGGCGACACGATCTCCACCCGCGACCTGCACAGCAAACAGTTCGAGTTCAAGCCCGCCTTCACGCCCTTCCTGGTGTGCAACCACCTGCCCCGGTTTCACGGCGGCGACTTCGCCATGCAACGGCGGCTGCGCGTGCTGCCGTTCCGCCGCCGGTTCAAGACCCAGCGCCGGTTCGCTGAGCGCTTCACGCCCGAGCTGCCCGGCATCCTGCGCTGGCTCGTGGCGGGCGCGATGGCGTGGTACCAGGAGGGTCTGCCTGCATCGGACGTCGTGGATGAGGCCAGCCAGTCGTACGTCTTCGACAATGACCCCATCCAGCAGTTCGTTGACGACTGCTGCGAGCGCGGCAAGTTCTGGGAGCCCCGCGCCAACCTCGAGGTGGCGTACTTCAAATGGGCTGGGGAAAACCGGCGCGACATGATCGCGACCAGGACCTTCTACGAGATGCTGCGCGAGCGTGGCTTCATGGACGCCAAACGAGGCGGCCAACGTGGCTTCAGGGGCCTGAAGCTCCTGCCGTGGTGCCAGCCGCCGCGGAGGGGCGCGTGACAGGCACCAAACAAACAGCGTGCCAACGCGCCGCAAAGCGCCGGCAGACGTGGCCTGCGAGCCTAAGGGGGCAGGTAGAGGGCACCCTTGCCGAAAGTTTTATATGTGCTCGCATAGGGAAAGTTTCGGCAACCATGCCCTCTACCTGCCCCCCCTTTTCCCGCAAACCGCGGCCGGCCGCGGCTTTCAGGCCGCCGCCTGTCGTGCCCCCTGCCGCGGCTCTCAGCCGGTCTGCCAGGCCACGCCGGGCCACGCCGCGGCTGTCGGTCGCCTGCCGGGCCTCCTGTGCGGTCCTCTGTGGGACGTTCGGCGTCCTTGCGGTCGCAAGTACCACCTGCAGGGCGCTGCGTCCCCTGCGGCCACAGGCGACGCCGCCCGCGATGGCGGCGAGGGGTGCAGCGGGTGGTGTATCGCTCGACCTCCCCCGCCCGCCGGCAGGTGGTGGCCACCAGCAGGCAGCCTCAACCACGTTGCGCGATCCGCCGGCTCGCAGCGTGCTACTGACCGACGGCTCCAACCAGTATGGCCCCAGCCCTGGGATAGGGTGGGTAAAAACTCTGGAGCTGATCGGAAAAGGACCGGCGCAGCTTGTTGCATTTACATTCCCCAGGAATAAAGAGGACGTTGAAAGTGAGTGAAACAGACGACACCCAAGAAATCAGTCAAGCCATGGCCGACGTGCTGGCCAGCTTCTCCGCTGCCACGCACCGCGTCGCCGCCGCGGCGATCGCGCAGCTACCAGAGGACCCTCGCCGCAAAGCCATAAGCTGGGAGATTGACGCGGGCCGCTGCGATCTGACCGTGCAGGTCAGCGTGCCGACCGGCCAGGTGGACGTGATGGCCAACAAGAAGAGCTGGCTGACCCCCATGCTGCTCTCCAAACACATGGAGCTGACGCCGAAACTCCATGTGGCCTTGGCCAAACTCGGCGACGGTGCTTTCCAGCTCGTTGACCTGGCGCTGGATCAGCTGCTCGCGGTCCACCGGGAACAGCTCGAGTCGCTGGTGATCAGCGGCCGGGCTGGCCTCGCCGTGCAGCGGGACGTGCTAGGCGGTGAGGTGCGTGTGCTGGTGGATGGCGACCTGTGGGACGGCCCGCAGGTCCTCTTCTACACCCGCTGGCTCGAGCAGGGCGCCGCGTAGCGCCCTCAGATTTACGAACGCCGCCCCTCGCTCTAGGTTGTGCGTGTTCTCGTCACCAGCGGCCCGCCAGAGTGATTCTGGCCCGCTGGTGAGCCTTCGGCAGGACAGCGCGATGCTGTTGGCGGAAGCACGAGTCAGGGCAGACCGGGCCAGCGGTGGCCGCCCACCTGCGCGATGCTGGTGGCGCGAGGAACCGCGGCGGGGACGCCCAGGCGAGGTGCTGTCCGCTGTTTGGCTGCCAGCACCTCAAGGAATCAGTCACGAGCGCGCCCACGCAGACGGCGGCGCTCGCAGTTGAGGTGTGAAATCATGGACCCCGAAACTAAAGACACCGAGCTTGCCAAGGTCATCGCCGACATGGGCGACGACTTCCAGGCCTTTAAGCGCAAGTACGACGACGCCCTCGCTGCCGAGGTTGAAAACCGTGAGGAGGTGGAGCGCAAGCTGAACCGCCTGCGGAACGGCGGCAGCGTTCCCTCAGCCGGCGACGACGTGCCGGCCCCTGAGATGTGGCTCGACGTGAAGAGCCGCCAGCCCATCCCCGTGCTGACGCACCGGCACCGGCTGGCGGACTACCCCCTCGGTGAAAAGCCCGACCTGAAGGAGCTGCCCAGCGTGGGCCGCATGTTGCGCGGCCTCGTGCTGGGTGGCCGTGCCGACGACCACGAGAAACTGGCGGACGAACGCAAGGCGCTGGCCATCGTGCCGGACTCGAGCGGCGGCTACACCGTCCCCTGGGCGCTGTCGTCGACGTGGATCGACCTGCTTCGTGCCCGCATGGTGCTCAGCCAGGCGGGCGCGCGCACCGTCCCCATGTCTACCCGCGACGTTCAGATCGCCCGGGTGGTGACTGACCCCGCCGTGAGCTGGCACGGGGAAAACAGCGACATCACGCCGACCGAGCCCACCTTCGGCGCGCAGACGCTGAGCGCCAAGACCGTGGTGGCGGTGGTGAAGTTCAGCCTGGAGCTGAGCCAGGACTCGGTGAACATCGAGCAGATTCTCCAGAGCACCCTCACCAACGCGCTGGCGAACGCCATCGACTCGGCAGGCCTGGTGGGCGTGGACGAGGACGCTGCCGCCGCCCCCACGGGCGTGTTCAACATGACCGGCCGCAACACGGTGACCGGCGTGGGCGCGCCCTCCAACTGGGACTTCCTCATCGACGGCATGGGTGAGCTGCTGGTGGATAACGTGCCGATGAGCGACGTGGGGGCTTTCATCGCGCACCCTGAGGTGTGGAAGACGATGGCGAAGCTGAAGACCGGCCTCACCAGCGACGAGACCAGCCTGGTGCCGCCCCGCGAGGTGGCCGAGCTGCCGAAGCTGTGGACCACGGCCGCGCCGCTGGACGGCAGCACCGCGAAGGGGGTCATCGCCAACTGGCGCGACCTGCTGTTCGGCGTGCGGCAGGAGATCCAGGTGCGGGTGCTCAGCGAGCGCTACATGGCGGACAACCTGCAGCTCGCCATGGTGGCGTGGGCTCGGGTGGCGTTCGTTCAGGCTCGCGAGGAGAGCTTCTGCACGCTGGAGGGGATCACCACCTCGTAGCGGTAGGTTCGCTGCCCGCCGGTTGGCGGGCCTGGGGATTACTCGTGAGTGCCCCAGTTCCAAAATCAACCGCGAGAGTCCGCGGCAGCCGTTCGCAGCGTCCCTGGAAAGCCCTGCGATCGGCTGCGCGGCGGGCGCAATCGTCATCTTAGATCAAACCATGGACTTCACTGCTTAGCTCGCATTTCTGGTGAGAACATAGCTCGCCTCCTCCAGCCGCGTCAGCAAAAGAGTCACAAAAAGCAAATGCCGTATGCACGTTTCCTGATCGTCTTCGATTTCGTACTCATGTCCGCGCGGATTTCTGATCGCGATCATTCCGCCAGCGTACAGGAAGCGATAGCCACGTTGTTCGTCGATCTCCGAGTCCTCAACTAGATCACTCAAGGCAAGCTTCGGTTCTTTCTCGCTAAACGCTTCCATCATTAACTTCTCGCCGCTCTTCCTAATTCCAGCGAGCTTGGCCACTTCCTTATCAAGGTACTTAAAGGCTGCAAACGTTGCTTCTGCGAAGTGTCCATCATCGAACAGCTTTTTGACCCTCCTCGGGAGGGCCTCGTGGACACCAAACCATTCGAAAGGATGAAGGTCGCCCCGCCGGTCAGTTTCGTCTGAAAACTCGTGAGCACGTCTTGCAACTTCTTGAAACCTGGCGAATCGGTCAGCCATTCAAAAGGTTCTCTCGGATGCTCTTAAAGATGCGGTCGTAGGTGGCTTGATCGCCACCAGCAGGCAGGTTCACTTCAATCCGAACTGTCAGCCCCACCGTTTCGCCGCCATCATCTGACCCAAGATTGCCTTGTGATCTCGCTTTCGCGCTCTTAGGTGGAGCTATATCAGGTGCCTTCTTCTTGGCGGGTGCTTTTTTCGCAAACGGGCTGCTACCTGTTGACCTCTTCGCGGTCGCTCGCGGCGTCGGGACTTCACCATGTCCCGAAAGCGCTGAAAGAGCTTCGAAACACGTTGCCTGTCGCTTTCCCGTGAGCGCGCTAGTTTGGTCGTGGTTCCGAAAAAAGCTGATCAGAGCCGGCGTGTCCAGATCCCAGGCGTTCTCCCCATGCAGGTCAAACAGTGCCGCGTAGGACGCTTTTACCTGCTTGGCCAAACTCCGTTGAAAAGCAGCATCATCATGCGTCGAAAATATCTTTGAAGCTGCCTGCGTTTTCTTTCCATCGTCATCGATCAAACCTAGAAAACGAAGCGCGTGTAGCAGCACGCTTTCATTGTTGGAACCGATGCCAAGCTTTTGAAGCGTAGATGCGTCTACAGACGTTGGATAAGACTGGCGCAGCTGAGTTATCAGCCGTACGAGAATTCCCTTGCTAGGCACATAAGGGTGCTTGGATTCGGCCATCGTGCATGATCTCCCTGGATCAGCTCGAAGCCTATGCGACGCCAAATGCGATTGGAAGAGGAAAAGTATGCCCCTTTTCTCAAAAAAGGGGGGCGTCGCCTCAATAAGAGGCGCCCACCCCTAAGTCTGGTCGTCAACAAATCAAAGCACCACCCCGTGCCTGGTCTTCAGCTCCCAGCGCTGCCAGCTCACCGACTTGCGGTTGTACGCCGACTCAGGAAACCGCTTGGCGATCTCCGCCAGGATGGTCGCCGTGTCGGCGCCGTCCACCAGCAGCTTGCGGGTGAGCTGTCCGACGGTGCGCGCCTCCTTCGCCGTGGTGGGAATGGGGTTCGTGCCGGCCGTCAGACCACGTTTCACCGCCTGCTGCTTCTTGGGTGCAGCTTTGGCCTTGCCCTTCGCTGCCGGTGCCTTAGCTTTGGTCTTCGTCGTCATCGTGGTTCTCCCACTCGTTTGAGGTGGTTGAACCATAGGGCGGCGGGCTGGATTCGGTGACCCCTAACAGGAGCGTTCTGTCGGGTGTTGTTACCCTGGGAGTTACCCCGCGGCAAAAAACCGAGTCGCGGCATCTGGGAAGAAGGGTCGTAAGTGGTTGTTTTTATTGGTGCCGGAACGCGGAATCGAACCGCGGACCTACTGATTACGAATCAGTCGCTCTACCGACTGAGCTATTCCGGCAAGTGACGCTGACAGTAAACAAAGAATACCGGGATTCTCACTTACTGCAAAACAATCAATAGATGTCGGGCCTCATGGACAACGAACCTTTTCGGGAAGCTGAATACACACTTCTACACCGGTTTCATCAATTGCAGTAACCTGGTAGCTATCGCCAGCATCGGCGATACTGTACTCAATTTCCCCATCGTCTCTCGGGACCCAGCCAATACCTGCTTCGATGGCTGCAGCATCAGCAGCTGGAGCAAAATACCCTCCATTGCGCAGACGGAAATCCTCTTGAAACACCTCCATTGTCGAGATGTTGCTAACGAGAACCCCTTCACGAGAGGTTTGAACGTACCCGCCATACAGAGGAATAGCGATTGCTGATAGCACCGCGAGAATCGCTACCACAATCATCAATTCGATCAGCGTAAAGCCTCTGTGACTCATCGCCCGATTCTCCATTTGTCAAGACTCATTGTTTTCAGGTCTCCTTCCAAACGCTTTCGAGAGACTTGGGACCGCCTAAAAGAAAAAGGGGACCCGCAGGCCCCCTCCAAAGCTGGTTCTATCTGAACAGCCCTGCTATCAAATCTCGTCCCAACGAATCGTGGTGATGACTTCATCCAGGTCAAGATAAGCCGGTCGGGTCACGGTAACAATGTAAGCGGCTCCAATCGCGGCACCCGCTTGCGCCACCCCTACCCGACCGAGGTCTGCCTCAGGCGTGTTAGCAAAAGCATTTCCGCCACCAGGAGCCAATGCGTTCCCCGCGTCAGCGGCCGCTCCACCATTGAGCGCTTCTAGCAATTCGTCTTCTGCAACTTGATCAAACGCCTCGCCAGCCGTCAACGTCCCCATAGAAATTCCAGCTTGCACGCGACGAAGCTCGTTTTCAACGAATCTTACAGCCTCGTCGGCATGGGTCGTCACCTTCGCCATATTGGCGTTACGGATGTAGTCCTGATAAGCGGGCAGCGCTACAGCGGCGAGAATACCGATGATGGCCACCACGATCATCAATTCGATCAGGGTAAAACCCTTCTGAATAGCCTTGTTCATTACAGTCACTCCGAAAATTCAAGGTTTCAACATGT
>NZ_JBXWZQ010000190.1:0-4076 GCF_059432795.1 Nitrococcus sp.
GGGCGGGGACGTGCTCGAGAACGAGGTCGAGAAGAGGCGCCATGCCCGCTTTCTGTCCCTCGGGCGCCGCCGCCATCCAGGCTTGCTTTGCCGAGCCGTAGAGGATCGGAAAATCGAGCTGGTCGTCATCGGCGTCGAGGGCGGCGAAAAGGTCGAACACCTCGTCGACCACCTGGGCGTGGCGCTCGTCGGCCTTGTCGATCTTGTTGATCGCCACGATCGGCCGCAGGCCCACCTTCAGCGCTTTGGCGACGACGAACTTGGTCTGCGGCATCGGGCCTTCGGCGGCGTCCACCAGCACGATCGCGCCGTCCACCATGTTCAGGATGCGCTCGACCTCGCCGCCGAAATCGGCGTGGCCGGGCGTGTCCACGATGTTGATGCGGTGATCGCCCCACTCGAGCGAGGTGCACTTGGCGAGGATGGTGATGCCACGCTCGCGTTCGAGGTCGTTGGAATCGAGCGCCCGCTCGGCCACGCGCTGATTGTCGCGAAACGCGCCGGACGCTTTCAGCAACTCGTCGATGAGGGTCGTCTTGCCATGGTCGACGTGCGCGATGATCGCGATATTTCTCAAGTCCATTGTGCGGGGTGCCCGGTTGAATTGGGAGTTGCCGAGGGCCGTACCACATATTGGCGCCCGCGGCGAGCGTGCTGCGCGCAATCGCGCGATCTTGCATGCATCCTGCAACGCACATGGTGAGAGTTGGCATCATGTTCCAGTCTGGAACACCGGAAAAGAGCATCCGCCATGTTCGAACGCAACGCAGTGGACGGCAACGGATCGACCCGCACCCAGGCCCATCCCGTTCAGATCGATCTCCATGACGGAAGCCGCGTCTGCGGCGAGATCGAAGTGCCGGTGACGCGTCGGCTGACCGACGCGCTCAACAGCGCGGACATGTTCATCGCCTTCAAGCCCTACGGCGAGTCGCCCGTAATGCTGGCCAAAGCCGGCGTGCGCGCCATCAGCCCCGTCGCATTGCCGGCGGCCGATCAGCTTGACAGGCAGGTGCGCCGGCTCGATCAGTCCGACCCGTTCGCGATCCTCGGCGTGGACCGCGATGCCAGCCGCGAAGAGGTGCACGCCAGCTACCGCCATCTCGTCAAGGCCTACCATCCCGACCGGTTCGCGGGCACCGATCTGCCGGGCGAGGTGATCGATTACCTGAGCGCGGTGTCGCGGCGGCTGAATACCGCCTTCGGGCTGGTGCAAGCGCAGGAGCGATCGGCAGCCGCGTCCGGATCAGGTGCGGCACGCGCCACGCCGGCGGGCGCGCCGACTGGTCCCCGCGCCAGCTTCGGGGCGCGGCGCTGAACTTGCGGGCGGCAGGAGTTTACGGCATTCACTCGAGCATTTCGCGGTATCACTGACTGCGCGGCGTGGCCGTCGACTTGATGCCGTCCAGTTCCTCGCGCAGCCAGCGGACTTCGTGCTCAAGCGCCTCGATCCGCTCCTTGAGCTTGAGAAAAGCCCAGAAAGCGGTCGCGGCAACGAGCACGAGCGCCACGTTCTGTATGATGTCCATCGGGCGGCTCCCTTGCGTCGTGGTCCGGTCACAGCTTGTCCGAACAGGCGCGGGTGTCCCCATGACCGGGATCAATATGGTGGCGCAGCGGCCGGCCCGGTTTCAGGACACGTCTTGGTCAACGCCGGAAGGGGCGCTCCGGTTCGCCGCCGTGGCGAACATGACCATGGCCCAGACGAGGGTTGAATGGATCCAGCCCTGCCACAGGTCGTGGCCCGTCAGCCCCGTGCTGGTCATCGCGGTGAACAGCCCGAGGGCGAGGGCGCGCGGTACCGGCGCAAAGGCGCGGATCACCCAGAGCAGCGCGAGCCCCAGCCCCGCCAGCAGCAGGGCACCCGCCGCGCCCAGTTCGCACCACATCTGGACATAGATGTTGTGGGCGTGGGTGCGAGGCTGAGGGGTGGTTGCGCTTGCCACGTTATTGGCTTTGCTTCGGGCGACACGCGCCTGCTCCTCATAGCGCAACGCCTTCATCCCCAGACCGAAGGCCGGATGCTCGAGCGCATCCATGGACAGCCGGTTCCAGATCTCGATGCGCTGCTGGCCCGTTCGCTGCAGCCACTGTGCTTCGTGCAGGCCGATATCGTGGGCGAAAATCGACAGCGGCACGATCAACAGGACCAGCGCGGTCCAGACTGCCGCCGCGAGGACGACGGCGGTACGTCCGATTACGAGCGTCGTCAAGGTCGCCAGGGCGCCGGCTGATACGGCGAGTTTTGCCGTCTCGCTTTGTGAAAGGAACGCTGCGGAGAACGCCGCCAGCCCGAGCCCGGCAATCACAAGCGTCCGCCGGTGGGCGACCATATGCGACCAGGCCAGCAGGATGGCCGGCCAGACCAGAAGTACCGGGACGATTACGTGGTGATTGAAATGGCTGTCCGGAATAGCCAGGGAGCCGTCGTCCCGCGTAAACTTGTGCGGGTTGCTCCCCACCATGAAATCCGGCCAGGCGTGCAGCACGAAGGTGGTCAGCCTGTAGTTGAATGCCAGCTCGACGGTAAAGAACAGGCCCGCGGCGAGAATTGTCCCGATGAAGGCGATGCCGATGCGGTGCCGGCGCACGGCATCGAGGCGCCGGGTATCGGCAAGTGCCGCCAGAAGCCCGAGCAGGATCAGCCCTTCATAGGCGGCCTGCTCGAGCGTGGCCAGAGGTCGGATGGACCAGGCCGCCGATGCCGCGCCGAGGCCGACCAGGGCGAGGGCTGCAAGGACGGCCGGCTTGCCGGTTGCGGGCATCAGCGAGGCAGCCAGCGAGGGGCCGCGCGCCGCAACGGCGACAGCGAACGCGACGAGCAGCGTTGTCGAGGCGGTGAGCGGTGCGAGACAGATCGCGGTTATGAGAATGGCAATGCCGGGAGCGCGCAGTGGATCGATCCAGTGATCCCGTGCGGTTACCCGCATCGAAGACGGTTTGCGGTCCGGCGAGGCGCTCGCATGGTTGTGCATTGCGTTCGGCGTCTCTTTTTTGGATTCCCGATGGTGTCATCATGACGAATCAAATGCCCTGGTGGAGCGAATTTAACATTTGAGTCCCGGCTGCGGTCAGGTTGGTTTTCAAATGCTAAATTTAAAAGCTCCACTCGATTCATAGAGTTGCTAGTGGTCCGGACGATTCCGACATTTGCTCGAACGCGTGCTGCAACGGGCTGCAAATATCGGGATCGGACCACTAGCGAGCGACCCAGCGCCGAACGCCGTTGATAGGGGAAGGGACGTGTCCGATCAATGGGGCATGGCTCAGCGGGGCGGTACCGCATCTCAGCGGATCACAACGGCGCACAAAAGACAACTTCACGGTCTGCGCATCACGCGTTATGCAAGCGTCGGAACTCTCAGAAATCGGAGGGCGCCGAGATGGCAGGTCAGCACGTCTTTGACCGACTCCGCGCTCACTGCAGGCACCTGCGAACCAAACCAAGGTGAGGTTGCGCGCAATTGATCGACTTGTCCAGCCACGCGGTGGGTTGGCAAGAGCCTGAGCGCAGGGGCTCGGCCACACGATGCTTCAATTGAACCACTGGTGCCGAGCAAGGGGCGCGTAGATGAAAATCGCCTACCTGTCGCAGTCGAAATTGATTTCTGATAGCGCGAATGCGGTGCACGTCTGTCGGATGTGTGAGGCTGCTGCCGCACTCGGCCATCGGGTCGCGTTGCATGCCCTCGCGGGGGCGGGCAGCCCCGCCGATGTGCGCGATTATTACGGGCTCAGCGAGAAAGTGGCGCTTTGCCGTCATGACAGTCGGCATTAGCTTGTTCGCGCGAGCGCATCAATGGCAGCCATCGCGCCGGGTGCAGGCTTCGGAGCCCTGAGCCGGGGATTGCAGGGCCGACTCCAGATCAGGCAACAACTAACGCGCGCTGGCCCGGACCTCATCTATTCCCGCAATCCGGTCTGGCTGCAGAGTGCTGGCGCTCCTGCCACTATAGCGCGACAATCTGGATGTGAGTGGCGCGTCAATCAAGGTGAGATCGCGGCGGCCGGGAGTAATGATTGTCGCTGGCGGTGCTCTTGGCAAGTTTTTCCTTCCACCGGCACCGCAATTGCGG
>NZ_JBXWZQ010000191.1:0-3720 GCF_059432795.1 Nitrococcus sp.
CGCACACGCCATTGCTTCGAGTTGATTCACACACTGCGGTACCGATGGATCAATCGAGCTGGCCTACTGGTGCAGCCGAATGGTAAAGCCACCCTCGATGTGGGTGATACTCCGATGGTTCGCGACCGTTTCCAAGCGATCGAGCAGGCACTCGCGAGCTGAATTTTTGCTATATCAAGGTTAGGACATATCCGATGCGCGTACCGCTGCGCCGTCGCTCCACGATGCCGGCACTTTCGAGCGTCTTGAGGCGGCGTGACAGTAGCGCGGGCGACATGCGTGGCACGCCGCGATGGATGTCATTGAAGCGCGTCGAGCCGAGGATAAGTTCGCGAAGCACCAACGGCGTCCATCGCTCGCCCACGATCTCCGAGGCAAGCGCGAGCGGGCAGAACTGTCCGTAGCCTTTCATGGCTGTAGCCTAACCCGAAGCCGGCGAAAAAGCGAATTCACTACAGATCCGGAAGTTGTTTGGCGCCAGTCTGGCTGGCAGATTTGTATCGTCGCGAGGCCTCGCGGACCTGGCGGCGAAGGAAAGACCCAAAAAAGGAGCAAACGGATGTTCATCATCATCGATCACGACATCAAGGACGCCTCCAAGTTCCAACAATGCGCCGAAAAGGCATTTCCGCTGCCGGACGGGCTGCATGTCCATATGTTCCTGCCGGCCGCCGACTTGAGCCGGGCGACCTGCCTGTACGAAGCGGATTCGGTCGAGCGAGTCAGGAGTTTCGTCGATCCGCTGCTCGGCGACTCGGCGAAGAATACCTATGTGCCCGTCGCCGCAGAACATGCGATCGGCCTGCCAGAGCGTCCGACCGTATGAATCGTGGCCGGACGACGTGTTGGAAACTCAGGATCAGGAGGAGACAATGGTGAATATCGACTGGAAGATAGAAGCGCTCGACTTCACTACATGCAACTGCGACTTCAGCTGCCCTTGCCAGTTCAATGCACGGCCGACGCACGATCATTGCCGGGCGGCGGTCGGTTTTGTCATCGAAAAGGGACATTTCGGCGAAACGTCGCTCGACGGTGTCACCTTCGTCGGGCTGTTCGCCTGGCCGGGTGCCATCCACGAAGGGCGAGGCGAGGCGCAGATCATCGTTGACGAGACGATCACCGAGGAGCAGCGAGAGGCGGTGATCGCCATATTCAGGGGAGAGGAGACGGAACCCGGCGCGACGATCTTCAACGTCTTCAGCAATACGATCGACAGCTATCACGAGCCCATCGTCACTGCGATCGAGGTCGAGGCCGACCTTGAGAACCGCACGGGCCGTATCTTCGTTCCGGGCATTATCGAGGGCCATGGCGAACCGATCCGCAATCCGGTGACGGGTGCGAAGCACCGGGTTCGTGTCACCTTGCCCGAGGGGTTCGAGTACCACACGGCTGAATATGCCAGCAGTACCGTCAAGACACAGGACTCTGCCATTCCGCTGGAATGGAGCCAGGCGCACGCGCATCTCGCCCGTATCGTATGGACACAGAATGGCGTTGTGCATGGATAAGGACACGGCCTGAACCGGCCAGTTGCGGGAGGAGCCAGTCCCATGACCATGGATACCGTGCTGGAAGGCGCGCTGCGCCGTGATCGCTGGATTGTGCTGTTGCTGCTGGCGGCGGTGACCGTCGCGAACTGGGCGTATGTGCTAGCCGGCGCGGGTATGGGCATGTCGGCATTCGAGATGACCCGCATGGGCGGCATGGAGGGGATGGCCGAAATGGCGATCTCTCCGGAGCCCTGGTCGCCCGGTCACGCTGCTGTCATGTTCTTCATGTGGTGGGTGATGATGGTGGCCATGATGCTGCCCGGCGCTACGCCGATAATTCTGCTTTTCGCGGCCGTCAATCGACGCCAGCACAAAGAGCGTAGTCCGCACGTGCCGACCAGCCTGTTCACGACCAGCTATCTTGTGGCTTGGGGCGCCTTCAGCCTTATTGCTGTCGTCCTGCACTGGCTCCTGCACCGGGCAGGCATGATCTCTGTAGGCATGACGGTGACCAGCCAGCCTCTCGGAGCCGGAATTCTCGTCGCTGCCGGTCTGTACCAACTCACTCCCATCAAGCAGGTGTGCCTGCGTCACTGCCGCATGCCTGCAGCCTATCTCGCCGAGCATTGGCGGCCCGGTCGAAGGGGGGCCTTCGTAATGGGGCTGCAGCACGGCGCCTATTGTCTCGGCTGCTGCTGGTTCCTCATGCTGCTGCTGTTCTTTGGGGGCGTGATGAACCTGTTCTGGATCGCCGGCCTTGCCCTCTACGTGCTGATCGAAAAGCTGCTGCCCCCCAGCCACTGGTTGGACCGTGCAATCGCGGCGGTGCTGGTCGGCGCCGGCGGCTGGTTGCTGGTATCAACCTGAATTCAGATTCGGCGAAATCTGGTCGGGCGCCAGGGGTTCGAAATCACCAGTGGTTCAGTCGGGCGCGGTGACCGCGAGGCCTTTCGCTGCCGCGACGACGGCACACCATAGCCAAGCGTGTCGAAGCTCGTCCTGGTGGCGCGCGTGCCAGGCAAGGCTCATAGTGACGTGGCCAAGGTTGATAGGCGGGAGACGGTGACGAAACGCCCCATCCCCGCCACCGTCAGCGCCAAGCTCGACGGGAACCGCGCGACGGCGGGCAACACTGCGTTGCTTGGGTCTTCGCACCGCCCGCCATCGCTCACGCTCGATCCTGCTTCGCCCGCGACCTATTGTGCGCATCTGGCGTTTGCTCTACCTCGAACGCAATCTGCCCGAGCTTTGTCCAGACGCCGCGCGCATGTTCTTTGTCCTCGCTTTTGAGTTTCTCCGCGATCCGGAGTAGCGCTCCGTAGATCGTGGCGCGGTCATCTCCGGTCAGGTCCACGATGCCCGCCTTGACGACGAGGCCGCCCAGCTCAATGAGCATCCGTGTTCTCTTGCGGCGCTCGATCTGCCATGTCCGCATGTCATGCCGCGCCCGTGCCGCCTGATGACCGTTGCGCGCCGCCCGGTTGCGGCGGAGCGCTGCTATTATCGTGCTCAGCCGCTTTTGCAGATCGCCGCGATTTGCTGCGAAAGAACGCGTTGCCGCGCTTGGCCCATGCCTCCCTCTTCCCGGCTTCCTTTGTCTCGGCCAGGGCGACCAGCGCTCCGGCCAGTTCCTCGGCGGTGAGGTTGTCCGCTCCGGTCGCAATCACCAGTTCGCCGAGCTGCTGCACCTTGCGGGTTTTCAGTTCCCGCGCCTTGTCCGCAAGCGCCTTCAGTTCGGCATCGTAGTTCCGCGGCTTGCGCATCGTTACCTCCATAAGCCGTTGATGCGGAGAGGATAGTTGCGCAAACGGCTGAACGCAGTATTGTTGCCGGGACGGTGTGGCACGGCCCGGTCCATCCCGAGATTTTTTCGAGGGAGGGCGCGCTTATACGTCGTTCCGACGTGCGCTTGGCCGTGCCAATGCTTGATCGCGATGGCGATCTATCATCTTCACGTCAAGGTCATTGGCCGCAAGGCCGGAAGCAGTGCGGTTGCGTCCGCCGCCTACCGCTCGGCATCGCGGATGCGCGACGAGCGGATTGATCGCGTGCAGGACTTTTCTGCCAAACGCGGCGTCGTCCATTCCGAGGTGCTGCGGGTGTATCTCACGGGTCACGAGCAGCCGGTGTTTCGCCGTCTCCCGGCGCCACGCCCCCAGGCATTGGAACAACTGACCCAAACGATCAGTCTGCGGGTAGGCGCTTTCCTGGAACGCGAGGGCCT
>NZ_JBXWZQ010000192.1:0-6418 GCF_059432795.1 Nitrococcus sp.
ACGCGCCGCTGATACTGGGGAATGATGTTGTGCTTCAACGCATTGACTCGCCTCTGGATCCGGCGGTGCTCACGCAGCAGGCGCCGCAGAGCGGTTTCGGACTCTCCCAATACGGCCAGGGTTTCGACCAGTTTGGCCATGTGCTCGCGGCTCTCGTCGAGGCTCGGTTCGGTCCCGAACAGACTGACCGGCTTTAGGGTCCGCCGGCGGATCTTGGCAACAGGGTATCGGACACCCGCTTCCGAGCGCGAGCGCAGTTGTATGTCGATGCCGGAGCCACGCCCCACGACCCCATAGTGCAAAATGCGCTGGCCCGTGCGCAGATAGGTCAGCACGAGCGAATGGCGTGCCTGCCGGAGAATCGCCTCCGCCTCCTCACGCAGCTGCTGGTAGCGTTGCAACTGTTTATTGATGAGGCGAATGAGCAGCTCCTGCTTGCGCTCCAGAAGGTCGTGGCCCTGGCTCAGGAAGCCAACCTGTCTTTGCAGCTGCAGCAACGCGCTTTTCGTGGGCGGGACATCAAGCCCGTTGGCCATGTTGCGCCTCTTTTGCGGAATCCTCTGCCGGTTCCCGAGCCTCGGAGTCATCCGGCGGCGAACTGGCGGGCTCCGATGTGTCCTCCTCGGTGGACGTTCGGCGTCCGTGGCGCTGCAAATCCTCCGTGGACAGGCGGCTGAGCTGCTCATCGGGGAGAACGGACAGAACCTCCCAGGCGATATCGAGCGTGCGGCCGATGGCGCGTTCCTCATGCTCGCCCTGGCTCACGAAACGCTGTTCGAAGCGCTCGGCAAACTTCAGAAGTTGCCGATCGCTCTTGGAGAGGTCCTCATGACCGATGATAGAGGCCAGGTTTCTTACTTTCAGGGCTTGGGCATAGCTCGTATAGAGCTGGGTCGCCAGCCGACGATGATCCTCTCGCGTGCGGCCCTCGCCGATGCCGTCTTTCATCAGCCGCGACAGGCTCGGGGGCACGTCGACGGGCGGATAGGCACCTTGGGCGTTGAGCGCTCGCGAGAGCACGATCTGGCCGTCGGTGATGTAGCCGGTAAGATCCGGAATCGGGTGAGTGATATCGTCGGAGGGCATGCTCAATATCGGCATCAGCGTAATGGAGCCGGCCTGATCGCGGATCCTACCCGCGCGCTCATACAGCGAGGCCAAATCGGAGTACAGGTACCCGGGGTAGCCTTTGCGTGTCGGCACATCGCCACGGGCGGTGCCCACTTCCCGCAGCGCTTCGGCGTAACGCGTCATGTCGGTCATCACGACGAGCACATGCAGATCCAGATCGAATGCGAGATATTCGGCAGCCGTCAACGCCATTCGCGGCACCAACAAGCGCTCGATGGAAGGATCGTCGGCCAGGTTGGTAAACATCACGACCCGCCCCTGCACACCGCTCTCGGCCAGATCGTCCTCGAAAAAACGCGCCTCGTCATAGGAGATGCCCATGGTGGCGAAGACGACGGCGAAGCGCGAAGCTTCCTCGGGGAGCCTGGCTTGGCGCACAATTTGCGCCGCCAGCCTGCTGTGTGGCAGGCCCGCGCCACTGAAAATGGGCAGTTTCTGACCCCGCACCACGGAATTCAGGCCGTCGATAACCGAGACGCCGGTCTGAATGAATTCATGGGGAAAGGCCCGAGCGGCCGGGTTGATCGGCGTACTATTGACGTCTCGATGTTCTCTCGAGAGCACGGGCGGACGGCCATCGCGCGGCTCCCCCGCGCCACTGAAGCGGCGGCCCAACAGCGCAGGCGATACCGCCAGCGCCTGAGGGCGGTCGAGGAATTGCACCCAAGTCTGCTCCAAGGCGAGCCCATCGGTTCCTTCGAAAACCTGCACCAGTGTCAGCGTATCCGAGGCTCGGATCACCTGCCCGTGGCGTTGCGGCCCCTGCGCTTGTTTGATGATCACCTGATCCCCATAGGCCACCGCGGGCACACCGCTCATGAAAAGCAGAGCGCTGTGTGCCGCGGTAGCGCGCCGATACTCCTGGGCACTCATGCCCCCTGCCCCTCCTGCTCGTCCGCTTTGGCTTGTTCGCCCTGCATGTCTTGCTCGTTCTGCTCGCCCTGGCCCTCGGCTTCGCCGAGCTGATCGAAAGCGCGCGCGACCTCGTCCGCGCGCTGGGCGAGCCCATCGACCTCGTCGCTGCTGAACTGCTCTTTCCAACGTCGCGCCTCGTTCAATATATCCAGCTCCAGAAGCCGTTCGACCGGGACTTCCCGCTCCAGCAGCGCATTGCCGCGCTCATAAAGCGCGAGCACGAGGTCCAGGAGCACGAATTGTTTGCGTGGCGAGGCAAAACTGTCCTTCTCGTGCAGGGCATCCTGCTGAAGCACGGCGTCCTTGAGCAAAACAGCGCAAGAAAGCGACCAGCGTTGCGCCTCGGAAAGTGCCTCGGGGCCCACCAGACCGACGACGCGTTCCAACTCCTCTGCCGTGGCGAGCAAGACCAGCGCCTGACGACGGTGCTCGGCCCAGCGTTCGTCCACCTCCTGCGCCCACCATTGGCCGGCTTTATCGACATTGCCGGAAAAGCTCTCGGTCCAGGAGACCGCCGGGTAGTGACGCGCGTCCGAAAGCTCCTTGGAGAGCGCCCAGAAAACCGGAACGAAATCTTTGCTGTGCCCGGTAACGGGCTCGGAAAAATCGCCGCCCGGTGGCGAGACCGAACCGATTAACGTAACGGATCCGGATTCGCCGCACAGGGCCTGCACCTTGCCTGCTCGCTCATAGAAGGCCGCCAGCCGAGAAGCGAGGTAGGCAGGGTAGCCCTCCTGCACCGGCATCTGCCCGAGCCGCCCGGAGACCTCTCGCAACGCCTCCGCCCAGCGGCTCGTGGAATCGGCGAGCAACACCACGTCGAGTCCCTGATCCCGAAAATATTCGGCGATGGTAACCCCCATATGGATACAGGCTTCGCGCGCCACCACCGGCATATTCGACGTGTTGGCGACCAGCACGGTGCGCTGCATTATGGGATAACCGCTGTAGGGGTCGGTCAGCTCGGGAAAGCTGTCCAGCATCTCCACCACTTCGTTGCCGCGCTCACCGCAGCCGACATAAACGACGATGTCCGCCGCCGCCCAGCGCGCGATCTGCTGCTCGAGCACGGTCTTGCCGGCACCGAAGGGGCCCGGGATGGCAGCGCGGCCGCCTTTGAGTACGGGAAAGAAACAATCCAGTACCCGCTGACCGGTGATCAGCGGAGCGATCGCACCCTCGCGTCGCCGATAAGGGCGGGGCTGGCGTACCGGCCAGCGCTGGAATAAATTCAGCTCGTGCTCTTCGCCGCGGTCATCGCGCACTCGCGCAACGCCGTCCTCGATTCGATGCTCGCCCTGGGACGAGAGCGCCACGAGCTCGCCGCTCAGTTGCGGCGGAACAAGGATGCGATGGCGAATCGTCTCGGTCTCCTGCACCTCCCCTAATATCTGGCCGCCCTCGATGCGGGCGCCCGGCTCGAGATCCTCCCGCGGTTCGAAATTCCATGACTGGTCCCGATCCAGCGCCGCTGGGGCCTCGCCCCGCTGCATGCGTACGCTCGTCTCCACCAGTCGCCATAGCGGCCTTTGTACGCCGTCGAACAGCCCGCCGAGCAGCCCGGGGCCGAGCTCGACCGACAGCGGACGGCGCAAGGCGGTCACCTCGTCCCCCGGGCGCAGCCCGTCGGTTGCTTCGTAGACCTGAATGATCGCCCGGTCGCCGTCGCGTCCGACCGCCTCCCCGGTCAGCGAAAGCGGTCCCAGGACCATCTGTTCCCCGTTGGCCGCATCGGGCATCTGCGCCGTGACCAGAGGCCCGTTGATCTCTAAGATCCTTCCCATGACGGTTCTCTTTCGGCCTCTGCTGTCTCTGCGAAGAGCGCTTCGTCGATGAGGCGCGCGACGCTACCGGCGTGGCGCTCCAACCGCCCCTCGAAGGTATTATCGAGCCGGGTCCGGTTGTCCTCGGTGTAGACGACAACGCCTCCGGTGCATTCGGCTGCCTCATCGGAAAGCGAGATCTGACGGCCGCGCATCGCCTCGCCGACGAGCGCATCCCAGTTCGCCATGAGCCGCTCACGGTCGCGGGCATTCACCTGCAGGATCAGGGGGCCGTCGGGCAGCGCTCCGGCGCCTGCAGCAAGCAGCTGTCTCATCTGCTCCAAATAGCGGGATTCATCGTCGGCGATGGCAGCGAACTCGCCTCGCATCTCTGCTATCACCTCTTGAATGGCCTGCCAGCGGCGTTGTTCCAGAGCACCGTGCTGCTCATGACGAACCGCTTCCACCCGGCGCCGGCGACGACGTTCGGCTTCATCGCCCGCGCGTTGCTCCTCCTTGCGTTCCCGCTCGCGCAACCGCTCGCTTTGCTCCTGACGAATACGCGAACGCTTCTCCCGCGCAACGGCGAGGCATTCCTCTGCGAGCTTCTCCGCCCGCTCTCGCAACGAGCGCTCCAGCGCCTGAACGGTTTCCGCCTCGCTCATGACTCGTCCCTCGTCAACGCCCCGGGGCCGAGCATTTCCCTGATAAGCCTCTCGACCGCCGGGCGCTCTCCCTGCGCTGCTTGCAGCGAGGGAATCTCCGCGATGATGATGTGCTCGCTGCCGCTACCGACGCCCGCTTGTGCCGCTCCGGCCTCGTGCATCAGCTCGGATTCGAGCAAGATCACCGCCGGCTCGCGCTCGCGCAGCAACTCGTCGATCAGCGCCCGCACGTCGGCTGGTTCCGCATCGGGCCAAGTCTCCACGCCCACCAAGGCGAAGCCTTCCATCAACAAGGCAGAGCCCATGGCGATGATCCGCGTCTTATCCGGCATCGATCAGATACGGGCGAGCAGCATGATGCTGATGACCAACCCATAGATGGCGATTCCCTCGGCCAAGCCAAGATAGACCAAGGTACGGCCGAAGGCCTCCGGACGCTCGGCTATCGTTGCCATTGCCGCCGCGCCAACCGGGCCGATCGCGATACCGGCGCCGATGGTCGCCAACCCAGTGGGAAGGCCCGCACCGAGAACGGCGAGGCCCATGCCGAGCGTGATCGCCCCCCCTCGCCGCCACCGCCACCTTTGGCCTGCGCAAGCGCGCTGTCAGCGGTCAGTAACAGCAACGCCGCCTCGGCGATCAGAAAACCGGCCAGGTTGACCAAGATGGCACTGCGCCAACCGCGACTGAGGCGCCGCTGCGGATAGAGCTGCAGATAGCTGCCTGCACCGAGGGTGGTCAGGAGGAGTAACGACATAATTGCGATGATCCAATACATGTACCAGTTCCTTGTGGCGGTGGGCGAAAGCGGCTCGCTCAGAGCGCGTCAAAGATCTCTTGTCCCTGTCCCGACTGTGGGCTCACGGAATCGCCGCCCTCGCACGCGCTCAGCGCGCGTGCGAGGCTCTCCGGGTTCATGCCTGAGCACGGCCGCTCGGATGGAATATCAACGGCTGGTAAGAATGGCCGTCGCCGTTGAAGAACCGCGAGAATCCCTCGTAGTATTCGAGGCGCATCGCCTGGATGGCGACGATGCCGCCCTCAAGGGTCAGAATGACGAGATTGCCGAGAACGACCACCAGGACGCTACCGCTTCCCGCAACCATCTTTGCCAGCGTGAACACAGCCAGGACCAGAGCCGCATGATTGAGCGCGAAGGCCGCAAGGCGTAAAAACGAAAGCGTATTGACCAAATAGCCGATAATGGCCTCGTAGGTCTGTATCAGTGTGACCAGCACGCGCTCGGCAAACGGCCCCGAACTCTTTAGCCACTGGTATCCAACGATGCCGGCAAGCGGGAACAACGCGCTCGATAGCCAAAGCGGATGGGGCAACGCTTCGGTGAAAGCCTGATAGGCAAGAGCTATCACCATCGCATAAAACGCCAGCCCGGCGACTCCTGTGCCGTCGAACAGTGCCTCGCGCCACAGACCTCGTACCAGCTGGTTGCGTACGGTGACCACCGTGGCGGCGATAATAAATATCACCCCAACCGCCATCGCAATTTTCAGCAGACTCATCGGTGCCGATAGCGGCGAGTGCCAGAGCGCAGGCAATATATCTTCGTAGCCGAATACGCTGCCGTAGACTAAGCCGAACGCAGCCGAAGCGAGTCCGGACGCGACGACGAAAACGGCGTATCCGCGCAACCGCGCGCGAAAGAGCAGGCCGGCGGCGGCGATAACCAGCCCATGGCCTACGTCGCCGAACATCATCCCGTACATGGCTACGAACGTGGCCATGAACAGCCAGGTCGGGTCGATCTCCCCATACCTCGGAATGCCGTAATTGCGCACAAGCCGTGCGAAAGGCGTCAGCCATTGCGGATATCGCATTGCCGAGGGCACGTGGGTCCATTCGCACCGCTCGGGGCGCCGACTTTCGTAGACAACCCCTGATTCGACACGCCGCAGCGCCGCCGCGAGCGCCTTGAGGCGTTTTTCC
>NZ_JBXWZQ010000193.1:0-5015 GCF_059432795.1 Nitrococcus sp.
CGCAAAACGCATCCTAGGCACAAGCCCGAGGGTTGCAGCTGCCAGAGGCGGCGCTGGCAGATTTGGCAAGCGAGCCAAGAATCATCCGCCAAAGGCGCCGGCACGGCCCCGCGTCCTGGCTCCGCCCGATCAACGCCGGCCACCAGTTCGGCAATGCTTTCTACCAAACGGGTAGCGGCCTGCGCCATTGCACCACGTCGGATCAGCTATTCTGAGGGCAAGACGACGCGCCACTTGCGACGAGGAGAGGCCGCGCTTGTCATTATCGGCTGCCCGCGATGGCCGTTGAGCACATATCGTCCCGCACGGACAGGGAGATCGAATCATGAGCGCAAAGCTTCCTACGCATTACGAAAAGATCAAAGAGATCTTTCCGGAGGTCTTCGAGGCCTCGATCGAGCTCGGCAAGAAAGTGCATGCCGCCGGCCCGATCGATGAAAAAACAGCGCACCTGATCCAGCTTGCCGCCGCGGTGGCGCTCGACTCACAAGGCGCCGTGCATTCGCATACCCGACGAGCCCTCGCGGCAGGCAGCAGCAAGGAAGAGATCTATCATGCATTGCTGCTGTTGATGAGCACGGTCGGCTTTCCACGCACCGCGGCGGCGCTCTCCTGGGTGCAGGACGTGCTCCCGAGCGATTGACGATCCGCGAAATCGCAAACGTCTTCTCGATAGTACGGCAATGCAGTGGCGCGTGGCTCGACGATGCTCGAAGCCCTGTGCACGGCGGCGGGCGGCGGGGCAGCGACACAGCGGTCGCGCGCGCAGTAATCCGCTCGATGGGGCAACCCGCAGAACGGCTCGCTGATCACGAGCGCATAGCAGGATTCCGCAACCCAACCACGCGCCCCCACTTCCGAGAAGACTTCCGCGCCGTTAGGCCGTGACGAACCCCTCGCCATCCATCTCCATGGATTCAGTGCCTTGCCACGTTCAAACATGA
Source organism: Nitrococcus sp. (assembly GCF_059432795.1). Taxonomy (NCBI): domain Bacteria; kingdom Pseudomonadati; phylum Pseudomonadota; class Gammaproteobacteria; order Chromatiales; family Ectothiorhodospiraceae; genus Nitrococcus; species Nitrococcus sp. The sequence goes on from NZ_JBXWZQ010000193.1 coordinate 945, forward strand.
CTCAGATAATCTCGTTCTATAGGCTGCGGGGTGCCGCCCTCCCCCCCCTCCTTTGAAAGCCACGCGGCCACCTTCCCACCCGCGGCCAGGCCTGCCTAGGCGCCCCCGCAAGCCGGCAGCTCACCGCGCTCGTCACCGAAAGCAAATCCGTCGCTTGCGCTCTCAGGTACGGTGTCACGTCGGCGAGGCTCGAGTTGAGGCATCCGAATGGCCTAGCTACCATCAAGGTTAGGCGTATACCTGCTGAACGTGAATCAAGCGACAAGACGCCACCGCGCAGCCCGACGGTGGCTCCGGGGGCGAGGCCATGACGAAGGGCTATCAATGGAGTCTCTGCGCGTTGCGGTGCGTGAATACACGAGGCCTGCTCACCGGCGGCTTGAGGACGCCTTGGCCCTCACGGATCGGCCTTGCACGATGACGCGCTACCGTCTTCTGCTGGGCGCGTTCGCCGGCTTCTACGGCCCGCTGGAGGCACGCTTGGCGGCTTTTCCGCAGTGGCGGCATATCGGCATCGACTACCCGAGGCGGCGCAAGCTTCCCTGGCTCATATCCGATTTGATCGCCCTCGGCGCAACCCCGTCGACCCTCCGGGCACTCCCGCGCTGTTCGGACCTGCCATCTGCTGACACCTTCGAGCGCGCGGTGGGCTGCGCCTATGTGCTCGAGGGGGCAACAATCGGCGGCCGGCGCATCCGCAGCATCCTGGAGCCGCAACTCGCTTTGAGCCCCGAATGCGGAACACGATTTTTTCACAGCTACGGGGATGAGCTCGGGGCGATGTGGCGTCAATTCGAGACCGCGATTCCCAGGGCCGCCAACACGCCCGAACAGCGACAGCGCCTCCTCGAGGCGGCCGATCAGACCTTCGCCGCCATGCACCGATGGGTATGCTCGATCGAGGGTTTGGTCGAACGAGCCCACTCGACGTGCTGAGGTCAAACGAACCCGTGGATATCAGCCACTGCGATCGCGAACCGATCCACGTTCCCGGAAGCATTCAGCCGCACGGGCTGCTGTTCGTGTTGCATGGTCACGAGCTGCGGGTGATCCAGGTCAGCGAGAACGTGCAGAGCCACCTTGGCCTGCCTCTCGAAGCCGTGCTCGACCAACCCATCGAGCGCATTTTGTGCCCACACGGTACGCGACGTCTTCGAGAGGTGCTCGCGCGCGAAGTTCAAGGTTTGCAGGCCTTCGGTGCGGTGGAGGCGACCGCCGGCACGGCACGCCCACGCTATGAAGCGGTGGTGCACCGCTCACAGGGGCTGGTCGTGCTGGAACTCGAGCCGGCCGTCGACGACGATGCGAGAGCCGAGCTGAAGCTGCTGCTGAACGCGGCAATGACCCAGCTGCGCGAGGCCCGCACGGTGAAACACTTGTGCGAGCTGGCAGCACGGCACGCAGCGCAGATCACGGGCTTTCACCGCGCGATGATCTATCAGTTCGATCCTCACTGGAATGGGGAAGTACTGGCCGAATACCTTGCCAGACCCGACGATTCCTACTTGGGCCTGCGGTACCCGGCCTCGGACATCCCCGCTCAGGCACGCAGGCTCTATCGCAAGAACCCTTTGCGACTGATCATGGATGTCGGCTACCGTCCGGCGGCGCTGGTGCCCGCCGAGAATCCGGTAACCCGGCAGCCGCTGGACATGAGCTTCAGCGTCCTGCGCAGCGTCTCGCCCATCCATGTGGAATATCTGAAAAACATGCGGGTGGGCTCGTCGATGTCCGTATCCTTGCTGGTCCGAGGTCGCCTCTGGGGCCTGATCGCTTGTCATCACCGCAGCCCGCACTATGTGCCCTACGCGCAGCGGGCACTTTGCCAGCTGCTCGGGGATTTGGTTTCGATGCAGATCGAATTGCACGAAGCCGCGACCGAGACAACCGAGCAGGCTCGCTGTCGCACCGTGCAAGCCTCGCTTGCGGCGGCGATGAGCCGCGCGAAAGAGATGTTCGCCGCCCTGCTGCGCAATGAGCCGAACCTGCTCGATTTCCTGCCGGCCGGCGGGGTCGCCGTTGTGTCCGGGTCCGACGTTCACCTGCGCGGTAATACGCCATCGCCGAACGAGATCCTCGAACTCGCACGCTGGCTCAACGAGCGCGCAGAAGCACTGTATCACACCGACCGGCTGGGCGAGGCGTACGGACCGGCCCGGGCGTACAGCGATCGGGCCAGTGGTTTGCTGGCAATCCGCCTCTCCGGGTCGCCGGCCCCGTACTTGTTGTGGTTCCGCCCGGAACTCATCCACGCTGTGCGCTGGGCTGGCAAACCGCAAAAGCCGGTGGAACGGCCCGCCGACGACAAGCTGCGCCCGAGGCGAAGCTTCGAGGAATGGAAAGAGACGGTGCGCGGTACCAGCGAGCGGTGGCGCCCGCGTCAAGTCCGCGCGGCCGCCGAGTTACGCGCCGCCCTCGTGGAGGTCATCGCCCATCGGGAAAGCGAGCTGGCCGAGCTGCGGGCCCTGCAACGCAGCAATGAGGCGCTGGATTCGTTCACCACGATGGTCTCGCATGACGTACGTGAACCGCTCGCGGGCATTCAGCTGTATCTGAAACTGTTGGCGCCCGAGGTCGAAGAAAAGCTCGACAAGACGCAGCACAAGTACCTCTCGCACGCCCTGGAATTCGCCGTCGAGGCAAACGAGATGATCCGGCGGCTTCAGAACTTTTCCCGTTTGGCGAACGTGCACCTGGCCTTCGAACCAACCGACCTCGACGCGGCTTTGCAACGGGTATTGCACATGCTGCACCCTCGCATCAGGCAAGCGGGCGCGGAGATACGCGTGCCGTCACCGTTGCCGACCGTCGTCTGCGATCAGGCGAGAATCGGCGACGTCTTCAGCAACCTCATCACCAACGCCGCCAAGTACAACGACAAGCCGGACAAATGGATTGAAATCGGTTACTTCACGACGAGCGAAAACCAAAATGACGGCGAGGCACACGACCTGCCACACACGTTCTACGTGCGAGACAACGGCGTGGGAATCGGCCCCGAGCATATCCCGCGTATTTTCGACGTCTTCTACCGGCAGCACGAGCACAAGGCGCTCGCTGAAGGCAGCGGCATGGGTTTGGCAATCGTCAAGGCGATCATCGAACGGCATCGCGGGCGTATCTGGGTCGACTCCGTGCCCCGCGAGGGCACAACATTCTATTTCACGCTAGCGGCTGATTGAGCAGTATTTTTTATTGCAGCGTAACCGCGCCCGCCAACCTGGCGCTGGAAAGTTTACTTCTGAATTGTCGCCTCGACGGGGAAGCTTACGTTCGCGCGGGTGCCCAACGCCAAAGTGCGTGAGGTCTCGATGATGCTCAAGGCCATGCATGCCTGCGAAGACCGCACGGCGGCCCAGGAGAAAGCCGAGTCTCGGTGATCGCCAAGCTCGAGGCGATAAAGCTGCCAGAAGCGGCCGCTGCGGTACACGAGTCCATTGCCGAGACGCTGACCTACTATGGCTTTCCGGACTCACACTGGCGGCGTATTCGCACGAACACCCCCCTGGAGCGGATTATGCGCGAGATCCGGCGCCGCACCCGAGTGGTCGCCGTTTTCCCGGATAGCCACGCGAAAGATTCTGGACGCTACCGACGGCGAACCTCCTCCTCACGCAACGCCTCGTCCTCGCGCGGCGTGCTGCGCAGGCCGTTCTCGGCGCCCGACAGGAACCGCTTCTGCCAGCCCTCGACCTCGGCGAGCGTCAGGCCGTGCTTTCGCGCCGCCTCCTGGGCCGACATCTCACCGTGCAAGGTGCTCAGCACAACTGCCGGGCGGCACTTCGCTGTCCAACGCTGAACCGGTTTCTCTGACGCCACGTTCCATCTCCATCTGGCTGCTGCCAGAGTGTCTAAACGGTGGCTTGGCTTTCAAGGCGAGCACGATAAACAGTCACTACTCCAATGCCTCACCCATGCGCGGGGTGTAATCTGCCGCGCCCCGAGCGACACGTCCGAATAATCCTGCCATGCCTGCCGATGTGTCCATGTAAGGGCGAGGCGCGCGATAGGTCACGACCGGGCAGGGGGCCCGTGCCGCCACGTATTTGACCATGCTGCGCCGCAGCACAC
>NZ_JBXWZQ010000194.1:0-7400 GCF_059432795.1 Nitrococcus sp.
GAATACAGGGCTTTCGCAAACTCGAGCTCGTCATCAACAACGTCGAGTTCCGTAACGGCGAGCAACTCACGGAACAGTCAGACAGGAATGCCGCCTGACGGCCATACACGAGAATTGACAATAACTCACAACTTGTTGCAGCGCAGCGCGAGTCGGCTTCACGGAATCAGGTATGAGTATTCGGCCAATATCGACGGTGCTGGACTTATCACCGGCAGGCGATACTGGTTGGCTGTGCAGGCGGTGGAACCAGGGAACCTTACTTGGGTTTGGGCTTCCGCTAGTAATCTCGGTTATGGCTTAGCGGAATTAGGAGGTCTTCGAAGCAACAAGCCATATTGGACACTTGCCACTCCTAACATGGAGATGGCATTCCAACTGACTGGCTTTGTCGCACCGGAACCCCGTTCGGTTACACTGTTTAGCTTCGGACTAGTGCTAATTGTTCTCCGTATTCGCTTTCAAGCCGCGAAAAACCCCAAACAGAATTTTTGTTGACAGCAAAATGGCCAGAAGGCCTCAGAAGGCCACAGGGTCGGGTCTTGCCCGTTGCCAGAGCCGTCCCGGTCTTCACCCGCTCGCCGGGCCTGCGCGGGATCAGCGAGGGCGCCAGCACCTCGCCGCCAAACGCCGCGCTCAACCGCGCCACCAGTTTCGCCACCGCCTTCGGTTTGTTCGCAATCTCTCCCCAGTTCTGCGCTGCCCCGCGGCCCACCGGTGCCACCGCCACGGCAATCGTGTCCTTGTGGACATCCAACCCTACGTAAGCCGGGTAATTACTACACCGCAGTGCTTCATTGACCGTATCCAGCGCCATCCTCGTCTCTACCGCCCCCGTGCTAACCTCGTTCATGACCTGCCCTCCTCAATGTGGCTCTGTGTCAGGGTCGTTCACCGCCCCCAACATAACCACGCAACGTTGAGGACGGGCAGGTCAAAACATCATGTCTAAGCTGAGGGGGCATACTCCCGTGCTCAGGAGCCGTAGCGTATGTCCGTCGCTTATCAATCCATCCTAGTGATCAACTGCGGCTCATCGAGCCTGAAATTTGCGGTGTTTGGTCTATTCGAAGGCCTGAGGCGGCTCATGTCGGGATCGGTTGACGGCATCGGAAGCGGGGCCGGGAAATTTCGTGTGTTTGATGCGCAGGGGCGAACGATCGAGCAGACGCAAGAGCGGGTCTTCTCGAACCATTCGGCGGCCATAGAGCGAGTCGATCACCTCCTGCGCCAGCGGCTTGAACGGCTGGATCTGCTTGGGATCGGGCATCGGGTCGTCCACGGTGGCTCCGACTGCGAGTGTCCGCAACAGGTGGATGATGCCTTGCTGCAACGGCTTCAGGATTTGATTCCGCTGGCCCCCTTGTACCTGCCGCACAATGTGGCAGGCATCAGCGCCATGCGATCGCATTTCCCGGATGTGCCGCAAATCGTGTGCTTCGATACCGCGTTTCATCACGGCCTCCCCCCGGTTGCCAGGCACACGGGGCTGCCCCGCGCCTATGAAGCCGAGGGCGTGCGTCGCTACGGCTTTCATGGGCTCTCGTACGAGTTCATCGTCGAGGACGTCGTGCGTCGCCACGGAAGCGGGGCATTGGGCGAACGGATGATCGTGGCGCATCTCGGAAACGGAGTCTCCATGGCAGCGATCCGCAATGGTCGCAGTGTCGAGACGACCATGGGATTCAGCACGCTGGGTGGTATGCCCATGGGAACCCGCAGCGGAGACCTTGACCCAGGAACGCTCCTGTACTTGGCTGGGCCGCGCGGGCTTAGCCCGCAAGCGCTTGAAGAGCTGCTTTACCGAGGCTCTGGTTTATTGGGTATATCCGGCGTAAGTGGCGATATGCGCGAGTTCTTGGCTTGCCGCAAGGATACGCCGGAGGCCGAGGCGGCCATCGCCTTTTTTTGTCACCGCGCGCGCCTATTCATCGGCGCGCTGAGTGCTGCGCTCGGAGGGCTGGACCGCCTGATCTTTACCGGGCGGTATAGGTGCGAATGCTCCCGCTGTTCGCGCGTGGATTTGCAATGGCCTGGCATATCTGGGCATCGAGGTGGACCCTCGGTGCAACAGCGAACCGGAGCCGTCGATTTCTCCCGCCGAGGCGGCGGACCGGGTGGAGGCGGTGAAAACAGACGAAGAGCTCATGATTGCCAAGCACGTGCAGCACACGGTGGCCGGCGGCCAGGGCCACCACGGCTGACTTTTTCGCCGGTGAGGCAACAAATCCGTCGGCAGGTTGCCAGAGCGCTATGCGCCTAACCGCCCTAACGGCGAGGAGGAAGCTTAGACACCATGCCAGCGCAACGACCTGCGACACTTGACGATCTTGTACAGCGCGCCCGCGGCGCGGGGCCAATACGCATCGCCGTGGTCAATGCGGCGCAGGAAGCCGCGCACCGAGTGCTTTGAAGGCGCGGTTTACTCCAGTCACTACCTTACTCGGCTGTCAGTAGGATCTTGATGGCTTTCTCCGCCGCGGCCTTTGAGAACACCTGGTAGGCGTGCTCCACTTCACCGAGCGGGAATCGGTGGGTCACCAGCGTGGCCGGCTCAAGACCGCCAGCCTGCACAATCCGCATTAGGACCGGGATGGTGTTTGTGTTTACCAGCCCAGTACGTAGAGTGACGTTCTTGATCCAAAGGTCCTCAAGGTGAAGCTCGACGCTGCGACCGTGGACACCGACGTTGGCAATATGGCCGCCCGGCCGGACGAGGCGTTGACATATATCGAAGGTCTCCGGGATGCCAACGGCTTCAATAGCCACGTCCACCCCCTCCCCGGCGGTGATCCCACGGACGAATTCCAGGGGGGTATCAGTCACGATATCGGTGGCTCCGAGCTTGCGAGCCATCGCCAGACGATTCTCGTCAGGGTCAATCATGATGATTCGGGCGGGAGAGTAAAACCGCGAGGTCAACAAGGCCGCCAGTCCAATGGGGCCGGCGCCAACGATGGCGACGGTATCCCCTAGACCCACTTCGCCATACAGTGCGCCGATCTCGTGGCCGGTAGGGAGGATGTCGCTGAGCATGACAGCGGCAGCGGAATCGAGACTCTGTGGTAGGGGGTGCAGGCTGTTGTCCGCGTGGGGAATACGTACATACTCGGCCTGGGTTCCATCAATTAGATGGCCGAGGATCCAGCCGCCGTCCCGGCAATGCGCGTACATCCCACGCTTGCAGAAATCACAGCGGCCGCAAGAAGTGATGCAAGAGATGAGAACCCGATCGCCCGCCTTGAAGTTGGATACGCCCTCGCCAACCTCCGTGACAATGCCGACGCCCTCGTGACCCAGTATGCGGCCCCGCTCCACGCTTGGTACATCGCCTTTAAGGATGTGCAGATCGGTGCCGCAAATTGTGGTATGGGTAAGCTGGACCACAGCGTCCGTAGGTTTATTGATCGCGGGCTTCGCCCGCTCCTTCCAGACACGCTGGCCGGGCCCTTCGTAGACAAGCGCTTTCATTGTTCAGCTTCCTTGTTCGCGATGAGTCAACTAATACGACATTCGTAAACCCGCATCGGTTCGTCGAGAGCAGTGACGAGTCGGTTGTGGCTCTACACGTCTCTCTGGCAGCGTAGATGCCGAACAAGGAGAGGGAAAATCCATCCTATAAGTATTTACTGATAGGCTGGCCAGTATTGCTCGCCGACAGCGCCGCCAATCCGCCGTTTCAATTTTTTTGACACAAAGGGGTTCTCGAAACTGCGAGTGAGGTTCCATCGCAGCCGCCATCCACGGCTAAAGGCCAGGTCCCCAGTTTAACCGCGAGTCAGGCGAGGCCCAGATCAGCCGGTGTAGACGCCCGATCGAATGTGGCGCACGTGAGCATGCCGTAAAATAGATACGGCCGCGCGTGTTTCGCTATCGTTTGTTGGATTCGCCGCAGCGGGCAAGACTAAACTGAACTGCCTCCGCCTTTCCGGAGATTCGTTGGGGCGAGCCAGGCCGCCGGGGCAAAAGAATGCGTAGGGGCTGACCACCAGCGTCGGTCGAAGCGGGCGTAAGCGTGGAGGTATTGGGACATGACGCAGACTCTTGCGCGGTACACGCAAATCGTCTCTATCATCGGCGATATCCTCCAGGTGCGGGTGCCGAACATTGGCGAGGGCTGGGTACGCCCGCGTTTGCATGATCTTGCTTTCACTGAAAGCCAGGAGGGTGAGCGCTCCCTCGCCCAGATTAGCCGCATCGACCAGGAGGGGGTCTCGCTTCAGGTTTTCAGTGGCACCGAGGGTCTGTCCACCGCGGTCGGCGTACGCTTCATCGGCCGGCCCATGGAGGTGACATGCTCGGCTAACATCATGGGCAGGGTATTCGACAGCACGGGCCGGGCGCTGGACATAGGGCCGGATCTCGCTCAGGAACGCAAGGTGCCCATCGGCGGCCCTACTGTGAACCCAATGCGACGTGTGATGCCGAGCAAGATGATCCGCACGGGCGTGCCGATGATCGACGTCTTCAACTCCTTGGTGGAGAGCCAAAAGATACCGGTCTTCTCGGTGGCCGGTGAACCCTATAACGCCCTGCTGGCGCGCATCGCCGTGCAGACGGATGCGGATGCGGTGGTTTTCGGAGGCCTGGGTCTGATCTTCGACGATTACCACTTCTTCCGCACCCAGTTCGAGGAGGCCGGTGTCTTTGCTCGGACGGTCATGTTTGTTAATCAGGCCTCTGACCCGGTAATCGAGCGGCTGTTGGTCCCGGACATGGCGTTGACGGTGGCCGAGCGCCTGGCGGTCGAGGAGGGGCGGCGGGTGCTGGTGCTGCTCACGGACATGACCGCGTTCGCGGATGCCCTCAAGGAAGTGGGGATCAGCATGGAGCGGGTACCCTCGAATCGGGGTTATATGGGGGATCTCTATTCCCAGCTGGCGCGGCGCTACGAGAAGGCCTGCGACTTCAAGGGCGCCGGCTCGGTCACCATCCTTTCGGCGACCACCATGCCGGGCGACGACATCACTCACCCGGTGCCGGATAACACAGGCTATATCACCGAAGGGCAGTTCTATCTACATGGTGGGCTTATCGACCCCTTCGGCTCACTCTCGCGTCTCAAGCAGCACGTCGTTGGCAAGGTTACCCGTGAGGACCATGGTCAGGTGATGAATGCCATGGTCCGCTTCTACGCCGAGGCCTCGGACGCCGAGCACAAGGAGTCCATGGCTTTCGAGCTCTCAGAATACGACCGACGCCTGCTGCGCTTTGCCCGGTTATTCCGAGAGCGTTTTATGGACGCCAGCATTTCAATGCCGCTGGAGCAGGCTTTGGACTTGTGCTGGCAGACCATGGCGGAGTGCTTTACCGCCGAAGAGCTGCTGATCAGGCAGTCACTGGTGGACAAGTACTTTCCCGAAAGCAAGGCCGAAGGGGAGTCCAGTGCCCAGGCTGGCGCTTAACAAGAGCGCGCTGCACCGGGAAACGCGCCGGCTGGCTCAGTACCGGCGGGCACTGCCGTCGCTGGACCTCAAGCGCCGTCAACTGGTTGCCGAACGCCAGGGTGCGGCGCGCGCGCTTGCCAGCACTACCGCCGAGGTGGATCGCCTGCGCGAGGGGGTACGCCAGCAACTGCCGATGCTCGCCTTCCGTCGCGTTAGCCTGAAGGATTTGGCGGTGGTCCGCGAGATCCGCCTCGGCGAGCGCAACGTGCTTGGCTCGCGGTTGCCGGTGCTGGAGTCGATCGAGGTCCAGCCACGTGACTACGGCTTACTGGCCAGACCGCAGTGGGTCGATGTGACGAGCGCGCGCCTTCAGAGCATGCTCGTGCTGCAAGTCCAGGTGCGGGTGAGACGGCGCCAGCTCGAGATCCTGCAAGCGGCGGTGGCCAAGGCCACCCAGCGCGTTAACCTGTTTGAAAAAGTGTTGATTCCGCGCACGCAAGAGCGCATTCGGCGGCTGCGGATCCATCTGGGTGAGGGAGAGCGTGCCGCGGTGATCCGGGCCAAGATCGCCAAGCGCAAACACGAGTACGGAGAGCGCAGATGAGCATCGTCCAGCTGAGAAAGGTCACGCTTTGTGCCCCCGAAAAGGAGAAGGCGCACGTGCTGGATGCGCTGCAGAACCTGGGCTGTCTACACCTGGTGCCGCTGCGCCATGCCGGAGAGACGGGCGAAGCGGATGAGGAAACAGAGGTAGAGCAGGCGCGCAAGGCGCTTAAATACCTTGAGGATTTCCCGCAGCGCCGCCGTCAGGCGCAGCCGGACGAGACATTCGATCTGGCCACGGTGGTCAGCCAGACACTTGATAACCAGCAGCGGAGGCGCCGGATTTCCGACCGTCGCGACTTTCTGCACAAGCGTATCCGCGAGCTCGAGCCCTGGGGCGATTTTCGCTTCCCTTCGGAGGGCGCTCCCGCTGGGTACCGGCTGTGGTTCTATCTTGTTCCCCATTATCGGCTCAGAGACGTCCGGGACTCGGGGCTGATCTGGGCCGTCGTCCATCGGGACAGCCGGTACAGCTACGTCGTCGTCGTAGCCAAAGAGGAGCCACCAGAGGACGTAATGCCGGTGCCGCGTACGCACACCGGTGCTTTGCCGTTGTCCGCGGTTCGCCGGCGCCTCGCCCGCGTTAAGGTGGAGCTTGAGGAGCTCGATGCCGAGCGTTGGACGCTAACCCGCTGGATCGAGCGCATTCAGCGCAATCTGGCCCGCGCGGCCGACCGTTCCGCGGCGCGTTGGGCTCGTGCCATTACGCTGGATCGTGAGGGAGTGTTCGCGGTCCAGGGCTGGGCGCCAGTCGATGCCGTGGCCTCCCTGAGAAGACTGGCGCAGGCGCACGGAATGGCGCTCGAGGTCGACGTCCCGAGTCCCGACGACACGCCGCCCACCTTGCTGCATAACCGCGAGCTTACCGGTGGTGGTGAGGAAGTGGTGGAGTTTTACCAGGTCCCGGGCTACAGAAACTGGGATCCGTCGCCGGTGATGTTCTTTTCGTTCGCGCTATTTTTCGCCATGATTCTCTCCGATGCTGGATACGCCCTCCTTCTTGGGGCGATCCTCTGGTTCACCCGCACGCGTCTGATGAGCGCTCGTGCCGGGCACCGCATCTACATCATGGGACAGGCCATCTTTGCCGCCTCTGTGGTGTACGGCGTGCTCGTGGGCAATTATTTCGGTTACACCGCGCCGCCTGGCTCCGTTCTCGGCGCCCTGCATATCCTCGACGTTAACGACTTCGAGACCATGATGAGGCTCTCGATTGTCATTGGAGCCGGTCACCTGGTGATTGCCAACGCGGTTACCGCGCTGCATCGGCGCTGGCGGGCGACAATGCTCGCTCCGCTTGGCTGGGTCGCGATCGTGATGGGCGGGGTTGTGCTTGGATACGGCGATGATCGCGGTTACTGGCCCATCGGCGTGGGCGCCCTCGCGGTGCTCGGCTTCGCCAGCGACCGG
>NZ_JBXWZQ010000195.1:0-4474 GCF_059432795.1 Nitrococcus sp.
CTGGTGAACGTGGTGCCCCACTTTCGCACGGCCGCGCAGCGCGGTCTCGTAGTGGTTGACTACGATGCCGTGATCACGAGCCCGATTGCCGAGCTCGAGCGCGTGGCCCGGAGCTTGCGCATTGAGCCGACGCCACAGACCGAGGCGGCGATCAAGAGCTTTGCCACTGACTTTTTGGTCCTGGGCATGCGTCATAGTCAGTTCGGCATCGAGGATCTCGAGGGCAGCCGCGACATCGATCCGCTGGTGCGGGACGCCTATCGCCGGCTGCACCAGCTTGCCTACGACGAGATCACCACGGACTCCGAGCTGTTGTGGAAGGACTGGCAGCGCATCGAGCAGGCATTGGCGGCGAGGGCGCCGGTGCTGGAATACATTGATACCTTGCTCGACGATCTGCGCCGCGCAAAGCGCGACCCGCGGGGTCCGTTTCAGGCACTGCCCGAATTGCTGCGATATCTGCGCGGACGGTAGCTTGCCAGTATCATCATTCAACACCACTATACTGTACTCGATTTTTCTGTGCGTATTCAGCTTGAGCAATCGGGGGAAATATAACGTTGGGCACTGATTGCGATATCGTCCACGTTGGTTACCACAAAACCGCCACAACATGGTTTCAACGCCGCCTTTACCCTCTAGTAAATAATTACCGTTATATCCAGCCAGTCGCAGTGAGAAATGCCTTCCTTTACGAGCATGCCTTTGTGTTTGATCCGCAAGCAGTGCGCGAGCGACTCGGATTGGACGGTGGTCTGCCATCGATTCTATGCGAGGAAGAGTTGAGCGGTAATTTTCAGACAGGCGGGCATCTCGGTGCGCTATCCAAAGACATTGCTGAGCGCATATACCGTGTCTTGCCGGAGGCCAGGATTGTCATTTTTATCCGCAATCAGCTCGATATGATCGCCTCCGCGTATGCACAGTATATAAGGCGGGGCGGCACCCACGGACCCGGGCGGTTTCTCTTCCCAGCCCGCTACCGAAAGGGATTGCAGCAATACAACGGCTGGAAGCCGTATACTAAGCCATTGTTTTTTTTCGACCATTTCGCGTATTTGGGGCTGCTTCGCCACTACCGGGCTCTCTTCGGCGATGAAAACGTGCATGTTTTCGCTTATGAGTCATTCCGGGAGGATGCATCTGCTTTCCTCGCTGGCTACACCGCGCAGTTAGGTATGAAATTGGATCTGGGCCAAGTCGAATTCGGCGCGCTGAATTCTTCATATCGGCACCGTACGCTGCATTTAGCTCGCATTCTCCATCATTTGACCTATCGCAATGACGTTATCGACAAGAGCTGTACGGTTCCGCTTCTCCGGTTCAAGCGCTTGCAGCGTCAGCTCGATCGGTTTAATGCCAGTCGATTTGCCGGGCGGATGCTATCGGCACGCGAGCTTCTCGGCAGCGATATCGTGGCCTTTATTCAAGAGCATTTCGCGGAGAGCAATCGGCAGCTTGCTGATGAGACTGGGCTACCTCTTGCTGCCTATGGTTATTTCGGTGCGGCAAGCAGGTAGCCAGCTGCGGAGGAGCGACAGGTGGAGCTTTTAAGCGACGTCGGCAGCGGAGATCAGACCTGCCGGATCGTGAGCCCATCCGCTAACTGCCGTTGCAAATCGAATACTTTTAGCATGGGAGTCTCCGGCCGATCATTATATGACGTGGGCAATCGACCCTTGCTCCTCCCCATACCGTGAAGACCGATGTGTTAGAGGACATTTCGGATTTAAGTTTCGGTACCCATTGAGCAGCGCAGTCCTCCTAAAGAAGCCTCCCGATCCAGCCAGGCTTGCAGCATGAGCAGATTCCAGATGCGTTTCTGCCAGTGGCGATTGTCGGTGCGTTGGGTCGCCCAGACACGCTGCACCGCTTCGGGATTCAATATGCCTTGACGGCCGAGTCGGTCATATGCCAGCAAATCCTCCGCCCAGCCGCGTAGTGGACTAGCCAGCCAGTGACCGACGGGTGCGCTGAAGCCTTGCTTCGGTCTCGCGAAAAGCGGCCTCGGGACGTGCCGGGCGAGGACCTCGCGCAGGATCCATTTGCCTTGACCGCCGCGGCTTTTCATCTGCCGTGGCAATCGCCAGGACCATTCCACTACCCGGTGATCGAGCAGCGGGCTGCGGACCTCGAGCCCCGTGGCCATGCTCGTGCGATCCACCTTCACCAATATCACCTCGGTGAGGTAATGAATGAGATCGAGCAGCAGCGTTCGCAGCAGTGGGTCGGTGATACCGGGCCACTTGTCGCCGTCGGGGAAGGTTGTCGATGGTTCCTGAGCGCCGATGACGAGGGCGTTCGGGTGAGGCCACTGCGAGATCGTATGGAAATAGAGCGCATCCACCGACCGCGCAGCGAGGCGCAACGCGGATTTTACCCTTCTCGCGCGTACTCCATGTGGCCACGGCCAGCGGGAGAATACGAATGACGCGATCTCCCGCAACGCCAGCGGCATGCGTTGCAACTCACGCCATCGGCGGTCAGTGCCGTTGAAGCGCGAGTAGCCGCAGAACAGTTCGTCCCCGCCGTCGCCGGTGAGCACGACCTTCGCGTGCGGACGCGCCATGCGAGCGATGAGATAATTGGGAACTTGCGCTAAATCGGCCAAGGGTTCATCGACGATCTCGGGCAACTCGGGCACCGTGTCGATGGCGTCTTTCGCCGTGAGGTGCATCTCGGTGTGATCGGTGCCTAAATGCTGGGCGACAGCGCGGGCGTGCGCCGTCTCACCGTCGATGTCCTTGCCGAAGCCCAAAGCGTAGGTCTTGACCGGCACGGGGCTTTGCGCCTGCATGAGCGAGACGATCAACGACGAGTCGATGCCGCCGGAGAGGAATGCGCCGACCGGCACGTCGGCTTCCAGGCGCTGCGCCGTCGCGTCTGCCAGTAAACGCTCGAGGGAATGGATCGCCTGCTGATCGCCGCACTCGAGGGGGTCGTCGATCCCGGCCTGAGCCACCTCGGGCGCGGACCAATAAGCGCGAACGCTTTCCTGCGGCTCGCGTCGTCGCGGCGCCTGCTGCGCAACGGTGAGGACGCACCCCGCGTTGAGCTTGCGTAGTGCCTTGTAGATACACCACGGCGCCGGGATGTATCCGAAGCGCAGATAGAGACTTATCGCGTCGCGATCGAGTTCGCCGGAGAATCCCGCCAGTACGCGGAAGGCTTTGAGCTCCGAGGCGAACGCGAATGTGCCGTCGAGCCAGCCGTAGTACAGCGGTTTCTTCCCCAGGCGGTCGCGCACCAGCTTCAGCGAGCGCGCGCGGCGGTCCCATAGCGCGAAGGCGAACATGCCGTTGAGGCGAGGCAGAGTGTTGTCCAGCCCCCACTGGGCAATGGCGGCGAGCAGCACTTCGGTATCGGAATGACCGCGGAAGATGTGGCCCTGAGCGGCCAATTCACTGCGCAGCGCGCGGAAGTTGTATATTTCCCCGTTGAAAGTGATCACATAGCGGCCACAGGGGGAGACCATCGGTTGATGCCCCTCGGGGGATAGATCGACAATCGACAAGCGCCGATGGGAGAGCGCGACCTCGGCGCTTGATTCCTCCCAGGCTCCGGCGTCGTCGGGGCCGCGGTGCGCCAAGGTTTCCGCCATGCGCGCGGCGTGCATGCCGATGGGTCCTTGAATCGTCGTGTCAGGGCGCCACCGCCACAAGCCCGAGATGCCGCACACAAGCCGCCTGCCTCCTGTCGAAACCGCCGCCCGTCAATCACGCCGACGCGTGTGCGATCAGCGAACGCAGAACAAACCGCCGCTATGTTCTCATTAGCTGCGGGCGTTCACCAGATTCACGAGCGCCCAGCGGTCCCGCGGCCGAAAGGGGCCCGTATACCGCCCGCAATCGCCAGCGTGGGCCGCGCGGTGCGCAAGAGCCGCTGGGGCGCGCCAATATTTAATACGCTTTCGCTCGGGCGATGATGCCCGGCGGACAGGGCAGTGCCCTCGGAGGAAGTCTTCGTGCTGGCTTGTTCGGTTGCCCCGAGCGCTAGCCGCGCAGCTGCTCCCGAAAGCGCTCGCGAAACTTCACCACTTTCGGCGCGATCACCAGCTGGCAATACGGCGCATCGGGCTGTTGCGCGAAATAATCCTGATGATGCGCCTCGGCCGCATAGAAGGCGTGCAACGGCACGATCTCCGTGACGATCGGCTGCGGCCAGAGGCCGGCTTCGGTGATCTCGCGCTTGACGCTCTCGGCGATCCGCCGCTGCTCCTCGTCGTGCCACAATATGATCGAGCGGTATTGCGGCCCAACGTCGTGGCCCTGACGGTTGTGCTGGGTGGGGTCGTGAATGGTGAAAAAGACCTCGAGCAGGTCCCGGTAGCTGATGCTTTCGGGGTCAAACCGAATTTGCACGACTTCGGCGTGGCCGGTGCGTCCCGAGCAGACCTGCTGGTAGGTCGGGTCGGTAGTCTCGCCGCCCGCGTAGCCGGCGACGACCGCCTCGACGCCGCGTAGCTCCCGGTAGA
>NZ_JBXWZQ010000196.1:0-54082 GCF_059432795.1 Nitrococcus sp.
ACAGCCTCGCTCAATTTCATGGCCGATACTTTCCATTCGATGCCTACGCCCGCCACCAGCGACTTCGGCTGAATCCACAGGCAACGCCCCCGCCGGCGGAAGCCGTGTCCCGCTTCGCTTGTCGGCATTTATGACACACAGGCTCACCGTCGCCAGGCGACCGGCGCCCCCTGAATGCCTAACCGCCGGAAGAAACGTGTGTTTTCACAGTAACTTCGCAACGAAGAGCTAATGGCGCATTTATTGCTAGGACCATTACGTCTTGACTTTCAGCATGGATTGCGAAATTTCGCGATGGATCGCTGCGTTCTGCCAAGGAAAACGGGCTTTCCCTTGGGTCATTAAAGGTTTCAACAATGAAAATGCGAAATCTTTGTTTCTTATCAGTCTTGGTATTGGGGGTGATGGCGTCGGGCAATGCCGCGGCTACCGTCATGGCATGTCCCGCGAATATCGCGGATAACGTCGATGGCGGTGTCGACTGTGAATACAGCGATACCAACCCCGCCAACAACAACCCCGCGACGGTGACCAGTTTCGTGAACTCCGAGGAGTTCTTCGGAATGGACAACTGGATGCATGCCGGGCGCGAGAATGAAGATGGGTCTTCGGACGCCGCAGCGATTGACATCGGCTTTGGCGCCACGTTCGACACCCCGCCCACCAGCGGCACGTGGAGCATCGCCGAGAGCGCCTTCACCACCTGGGACATCATGCTGCTGTTCAAAGACGGCGATGATACGACCCTGGTCGGCTATCTCATGGAGAACAATGCCGATGTGAGCTGCAGCGGCGGCGTGTGCTCGGGTGATTGGCTCTCGCCCTTCGAGAACCCGCCTTTCAACGTTCAAAACCCCCGGGAGGTCTCCTTTATTTCAGCCTATGTAAAGGATCCCGGCAGGCCGCCGAGCGGCATACCGGCACCGGCCACGCTGCTGCTGTTCGGCATCGGGCTGCTGGGCATGAGCCGGATGGGACGACGGAAGGCTTAACAAGAAGCAATAAAGAGCGAGCCCCGCTCGAGCCCGTGTCTCTCGGGCGTGCCGGCTCATACGCCGCTGCACCGCTTCGGCGGCAGGGTGAAAGTTGGAAGGGGCACCGTGCCGGTGCCCCTTTTTTCTTGGCTTCGCACCGACCCCGAGCCGACTATTTCCGCTTGCCGCGACCGTTGCCGCGGCCGCTCACACGGCCACTGTCATCAACCGTGACCGTCACGGAGGCGCCGGCGGTGTTGCCCTCGGCATCGGCGGCGATGGCGCTGACGCGATGCGCGCCCGCGCCCGCCTTCTTGGTATTCCAGCCACAGGAGGCGCTCGGCGTGCCGACGCATTTCAGCGCGCCGTCGAGGTAAATCCGGACTTCGGCCACCTCGTTGTCATCGGTCGCGGAAGCCGACAGGGTCTGGTGACCGCTCACGCTGGCACCGTCGGCCGGGCTCGAAATGCTCACCTGCGGCGCCACCGTATCCGGACCCGAGTCATTGGCGACCACGACCGTGGCGGCCGCGGACTCGCCGCGGTTACCCGCCTCGTCGTAGGCGTAGGCCAGCAATTCCGCGTCGCCGTCTTCGGCCTGCGTCGAATCCCAAGTGAATGCATAGGGGGCCGTGCTCGACGTGCCGACGGACTGATTGGCGGCATAGAGCTCGACATGACTGACACCCAGGTTGTCGGTGGCGCTGACGCTGACGTCCACCAGACCCGAGACGGTACTGCCGGCACCGGGCGAGGCAATGGAGACCGCCGGCGCCTCATCGTCGGCCGGTGAGGACTCCTCGGCAAGCGCCACGGCGGCGGCGGCGTTGACACGACCATGGCCGTAGTATGGGTCCCACCCGGCATTGCCGAGGTCTTCCGCGCTCTGCATCAGCACGGCGGCGATCTGGTCGGGCGACAAAGC
Source organism: Nitrococcus sp. (assembly GCF_059432795.1). Classification (NCBI taxonomy): domain Bacteria; kingdom Pseudomonadati; phylum Pseudomonadota; class Gammaproteobacteria; order Chromatiales; family Ectothiorhodospiraceae; genus Nitrococcus; species Nitrococcus sp. The sequence continues at coordinate 1,900 of NZ_JBXWZQ010000196.1, forward strand.
GTTGTTGACGCTGCCGATCAGTGCCGCCACGCCCGCCGTAATGGGACTGGCAAACGACGTTCCGGAAGGCGCCCCGTAACCGCCCCCGCGGCTGGTCGTCCAGATGCCGACGCCCGGGGCGGATACGTCGATGTACTGCCCGTAATTCGACCAGCTCGGCCGGGTGTCACTGCTGGTGGTCGCCGATACGGCAATGACCGAGGCTTCGGCGCCATAACCGGGGTTGCGCCCGCTGTTGCCGGCCGCCACGACCACCACGCCGCCGTGGTTCTTCATGTAGTTGGCCGCGTTGTCGATGGTCGGGCTGCCGCTGGCGTCATAGCTGATATTCGCGACTCGCGCGCCGTGGTCTGCCGCCCAGACGATGCCGTTGGCGATATCGCTGAGATAGGCCCAGCCATCGGAGCGGTTGGTGACCCGCACCGGCATGAGGCGAACATGCCAGGCGACGGCGGTAACGCCGATGCCGTTGTTGCTGACCGCCGCAACCGTGCCAGCGACCTTCGTGCCGTGACCGTAGACGTCCTGGACATCGGCGTTGTTGGAAACGACGTTCCAACCGCCAACGATATTCTCTGCGAGATCCAGGTGAAAGGAATCCACTCCCGTGTCGAGCACGGCCACGGTCACCCCCTCGCCCCGCGTGCTGTCCCAGGCGCTCGGGGCCTCGATCTTGGGTAGGTGCCAGGCCTTGGAGTAGTTCGGATCGTCCGGCAGCGTTTGACTGATCGGGACCAGCGCATCGACCTCCGCGAACTTGATGTGCGGGTTGCGCGCCAATGCTCGAGCCACCGCCTGCTCCGCGTGCGGCGGAACCTCGACCCGCCGCACCCGCAGCTCCTCCAGCCGGCTCGCGGCACGGGAGGCACGCGCGCCGGCCCGGCTGAGAATCCTCTCCAGAGCCTGCTGAGGCAGGCCGCTGCGCGGCTGCACCAGAATGCGCCCGCTCGCCCAGCGCTCGGCCGGCTGCGCCCCGGCCGGCACGGCGAGCAACAAAGCAACAGCCGCGGCGACGCCCCCCCTCGCGAGCGCCTGCCAGCACGAGCCCCGGTTTCCGGCGGGACGGACGAGCCTGCGGCTCGTAATCGTCTTCGCTTCAGGCCTTGAATAAAAACGCTTCATGTTGAGAAATCCTCCGGCCGGATTCCCTGAGGATCCGCGCTGCTCGATTGGTTTTTTGGATCGCTTCGAGCAAATCTTCGGGCTCACGCGTGCGCACGACCGAGACGCAGTCGGCAACATCGCCCCGTTGCCCGATAGCCAATCGATAAACGTGATGAATTTCTCGTTTTCTATCTCGAGTCTTCGCGGCAGCATTTCCGGCAGTGGGCAACAGGCCGGAATCCGCGATCGAAAGCCGCGACGAATAGGCCGGCCGGCGCGTTGCGATTTTCTTGCGGCCGTGCTTTGAACTGCCTACCCTCCTCGAGGGTCTCAATAAAATGGAGATCCTGAGGGCAGCAGCGGGGCTCATGCTTGGAAGGTAGGTAAAGCCAATGAAACGGAAATTGTCTCTGGCGCTCGTGGCTGGGCTGTGGGTCGGCAGTGCTTTGGCATTGCTTGGCTGCACGCCACGCAACACCACCACTTACGAAACCCAGCCCGCCCTGGCGGCGGCGCCCAGCGCCGACTGCACCGGTTGCGGGACCATCACCTCAATTGACAGCACGGATGGCATGTATGGCGGCAACGAGTATCGGGTGAGCATCAGGCTCGACAATGGCGGGACACAGGCGATCACCCAGTCGACACAGCCGCCGTTCCGGGTCGGTGATCGCGTTCAGATCCTGACTCAGCCTGTCCGATAAGGATGCACCGGAACTCCATGCCCGGCCTCCGCCCGCCGAGCGGTCTGTTCGGCCGATCGGGCGGCGTGCCGGGCATCGGGCCACGCCCGGACGCACCCGCGCAGCGCAAGCGCTGGCGCCCGCGCATTTGACGTTTCCTCACCTTCCGAGCAAGCTCAACGGTTCACCCGCTGTCGTGCAGCACCGCAGCCACGCGATGCCCGTGCGCGCAAACGCACGGCCACGCCGTTTGTCGCGCGTCTCGAGTCCGCCTCGATGGCCCTCCCGCAAGACCGAGGGCAAGTCGAGCGAGCGCGAAGAGGAATGTCCATGCAAGAGAAGCTACGCGCCTATCTCAATGAGCATACCAACCCCCCGGTCTTCGTCACCTCCGGGCTGGTGATGCTCCTGCTGGTCGCGCTTGCCGTGGCATTTCCGCGCCGATTCGGCGGCGTTGCAAATCATATCCAGGACTTCATCACCACCTATTTCGGCTGGTTCTACATCCTGGGCACGACGTTCATCCTGCTGTTCGTGGTGCTGCTCATGTTCAGCCGCTACGGCAACATCCGGCTCGGCCCGGACGATGCGAAGCCCGATTACGACACCTGGTCCTGGGTATGCATGATGTTCACTGCCGGCATGGGAATCGGCCTCGTCTACTACAGCGTTGCCGAACCCATCGCCCACTTCAAGAATCCGCCCCTCATCGCCGGCGGTACCGAGCAGGCGGCCGTCGACGCCATGAACTACACGGTCTTCCATTGGGGCTTCCATCCCTGGGCGCTCTACAGCTTGCTCGGCCTGGCCCTGGGCTATTTCTCGTTCCGCAAAGGACTGCCGCTCAAGCCGGCGGCCGCGTTCTATCCCGTGCTGGGCGATCGCATCTACGGCCCGATCGGTCATGGGATCGACATCCTGGCGGTGTTCGGCACACTGTTCGGGCTGGCGACCTCGATCGGGTTCGGCGCCACCCAGATCACCGCCGGGCTGAACGTGCTGTTCGGTGTGCCGAACGATCTCACCGTGCAGCTTCTGGTGATCGGCATAGTCGAGGCAGTCGCCATCACCAGCATCATGCTGGGGATCGACGCCGGCATCAGGCGCCTGTCCGTGCTCAATATGTGGCTTGCTCTCGCTCTGTGCGCCTTCGTATTCGCGCTCGGCCCCACCCTCTATGTGCTCAACTCCCTGGTGAGCGACACCGGCTATTATCTGCAGCATTTGCCGCAGACCAGCCTCACCGTATTCGTCAACGGCGAAGGCGCCGAGTTTCAGTCGACCTGGACCTTGTTCTACTGGGGCTGGTGGATATCCTGGTCGCCTTTCGTGGGAATGTTCATCGCGCGGATCTCCTACGGTTACACGATTCGTCAGTTCATTGCGGGCACGTTGCTCATTCCCACGGGCGCCTCGATCGTCTGGTTCGTCGTCTTCGGTCGCACCGCGCTCGAGGCGCTGCTCGATGGCGGCAACGCCGCCTTGATGAACGCCAGCGCCCCCAAGGCCATTTTCGTCCTGCTCCAGCAATTGCCGACCAGCGGGCTGATCGCAATCACCGCCTCGGTGGTCGCGATCATCGTCGTGACGCTGTTCTTTGCCACATCCTCCGATTCCGGATCGCTCGTGGTCGATATCCTCACCAACGGCGGCGATCCGCATCCGATATGGCAACAACGGCTCTTCTGGGCCGTCATGGAGGGCCTGGTTGCGGCGGTGCTGCTGATCGCCGGCGCGGCGACCGGCGGCGATGCCCTCGGGGCACTGCAAACCGGGGCGGTCACCACGGGATTGCCCTTCTGCGCCGTGCTCCTGCTCATGTGTTACACGCTCTACAAAGCGCTGGCTCAGGAACGCTCGAGGGGCCACGTACCGCGCCCGGACGAGCGTGTCCAGACGAAGGAGGCGGTCACACGGCCGGACCCTCCTCGCTTGGCGCAACACCGTTCGCCCGAGCGGCAACTCGGGGCGACGCGGCGCGAATCCGAGGAAACTCGTCACCGATCGACGGGCAACGCTGCCGGGAGGGGTCGATGAGCACGCCGCGGCGGAATCCATTCAAGGGTTTTCTCGACGTCATGAGCGAGATGAACCGCCTGCAACACCACTGGATGTCGCGCAAAGAGGCTGAGCCGGCGGACTCGCCCCGCACTCACGCCAGCGCCTGGGTGCCGCCCGCTGACATATACGCCAGCCACCGCGATCTGATCATTCGCTGCGAGCTCGCCGGGCTGACTCGCCCGGACGTGGACGTGACTGTCGCCAACGGTGTGCTGACCATCTCCGGCGCACGCGAGCCCATAGCCGAGGAGGAGGCGGTGACCTACTATACGCAGGAGCGCTATTACGGCGCATTTCGCCGCAGCATGATCCTTCCCGAGGGGATCGATAAGGACGACATCACCGCAAGCTTCGAAAACGGACTGTTGGAGATCGTTCTCAAAGGCGGGGCAGCCGGCAAAACCCAGCACATCGACATCGCGGTACAAGACGAAAAATAGCCCATCAACGCGGCGCAGCACGGCAACGCCCGATTCGGCGGGGACGCGGCGGCCCCATGATTCTCGCAATTGCAGCATGGATTTCCTATGCTGTGCCTTCTTCCTGCACGTTGTGGGGGCACGAGCGCGGATGCGGGATACATGAGGCCGTTGCCTGTTATTGCGAAAACACTCTTGCCGGCTTACGACGTCAACCGTGCCTCAAACCGCGGTGCGCGGCCGCACCCCCACGGCCGTTCGAAGCGATGGAAAAGGCGCAGCGGGCATTCCTCTCCTCCCGCGTTGTCGCGTCGTCCCCGCTGAACCCCGTCGATTTCGCATGATGAACCCATTGGACACGGCGCCAGGCGGTATCGGAAATTCGGCAAAATCCATCTGTACAAGCAATCATCAGAAGAACAGGCGGTTGACGCCGTCATGACAAGCGGCTCGCCAAAATCTCTGCACCATGCAAGGAGTAGTAAATGAGCAGACCTGGCAAGATCGTACTCGGCTTCGTCGGCACGCTGATCGTGCTCGCCATCATTGCCGTTGCCGTGGTTTTCACCAACCTCAATCGATTGCTGAAATACGGGGTCGAGGAATACGGTCCCTCGATAACCGGCACGACGGTGAACCTGAACGAGGTCGATGTTTCGCCCTTCTCCGGCGCCGGGGAGCTGCACGGCCTCGAGATCGGCAATCCCGAGGGATTTGACGGCGATTACGCCTTCAAGCTCGACGATGTAAAAGTCGCACTCGTTCCGGACACGCTCCGTGACGAGACTGTCGTGATAGAGGAGATCCTGATTGGTGGCGCGCGCCTGCATGCCCAGTTCAAGGGCACGAGGAGCAACCTTCAGCAAATCCTCGACAACGTGAAACAGTCCTCCGGCACAGCGACGCAAGCCGACCAGGAGGGCGAGGCACAGCCGGGAAAGCCCCGGAAATTCATTGTCAAAGCGTTTCGTTTCACGGGCGGTGAAGTCATAGCTTCTTCGGATGTCGCCCAGGCGAGCCGCACCGTGGAGCTCCCGGCGTTCGAAGTCCAGGACATCGGCAGTGCTTCAGGGGGTGTCACCGCCGCTGAGCTCACCGAAGAGCTACTGCGCCCGATGGTCGATAAGGCGCTGCAAAAAGCTCAAAGTGAAGTGCTGAAGCAGGGGACCGAGCAATTCAAGCAAAAGGCCCAGGAGAAACTGCGGGACAAGCTCAAGGGGCTGACCCAGTAATCCCATGGTCATAGGCCGCTGCCGGTAACGGTTTCGACTCTTATCGGCAGCGGCCGTTTACCTCGCCGCATCGCCAAGCTAGACCAGATCGAGCCGCTCCGGTGCCAAGAGGCGCAGCGCGGCAAGCGCTTGCGGAACATCCGACAAGAGCTCGAAATCGGCATAATCGAATCCGGGAGCGACGGTGCAACCCGCCAGGACGTAGTCGCGCTCGGGACAGGCCGCCTGCCACCAGCCAGCGGGCACCGCGACACTAGGCCATGCGTCGGCGCCGAACGGCCCGAGGCGGCGGCGCGTGCATTCGCGAAATTCGGGATCGACCTGGTATAGGGTCAGTGCTCCCCCCTCGTACCAGTGCCAGATTTCATCCGCGGCGACGCGGTGCCAGCGGCTGACTTCACCGCGGCGCAGCAGGTAGTAAATACAACTGAGCGCCGGGCGGGATACGCCCCCGGCGTGGCGGACGACGCTCGCCTCCGAGGTGAAAACGCGCCGGAACCGACCGCCTTCCGGATGCGGCGCCAATTCCAGCGCCCGCGCCAACTGTTCGGCCCGATCGTTCATGCCCTTGATCACCTCAGGGGCGCCGCCTGATATAGCTCGCAACGTCGTGGTCGGCTCGGGTCGGCGCCTCACGGCCTTGGCTAACCGTCGCCGATGGTAGTACTCTTCGGGTGCCCCCCACTATAGCCGCTACGGACAGGCACGCCTATGGACGGCCGGGACCCTCGTCGCCAATTTCCTGCAATTGCAGCACACGCTCTCGCTCACGCCATGCGGGCCATCATGCTTGTTGTGCTTCTGGCCCCGCTAGGGGTAGGCAATGCACAAGGTGATGAATCGGCGAGCGTGCCCTTCGAGGAGCTCCTCGCGCAGTGGAAGCAAACCATTCAGACGGCCGAGACGGCGCTTAAAAGTGACTTCGCCACCGTCGAAGCGGGCGAGGTCCGCGACAAGCTGCACGCCACACTGGAATCCGCGCGCCAGGCCCGCGGCCAGGCCCTCGCACGCAAGGAAACCGCCGCGGAACGACTCGCGAGTCTGGCGCCCGCCTCCGAGCCCAAGAAAACCGAGGAGGGTGATGCCGAGACGACGCAGGCGCCAGAAGAAACTCCGCAGCTCAAGGCCTTGCGCAAGGAGATGCAGGATCGGGTGGCGAAGCTGCATTCCCAGGTGACCCAGACCAATCTGATCATTGACCACGCGAACGACCTTCTGGGTTCGATAGCCGCCTGGGAGCAGGCTCAGGTCCGCTCGACCATACTCAAGCGCAGCCCCCTCCCGTTTAGCTTTCAGGTCTGGCAGAAAGCCGGCGCCGATGCCCTGACTTTTATCATAGAAGCGCTTGCGGCGCCGCTCACGTGGTGGAACACGCGGTTGTCCCACCAGAACACGTGGCGGCTGTTCGGCCCCCTGCTCGGTGTGCTCATCGTGGGTCTGGCCATCAGTTGGCCCACCCGGAGCTGGCTGACGCGGCGCTTCGGACGTGATGGTACGGAACTGGAGCCGACCTACACCCGGCGGATCATTGCCGCCTTTGCCGATGGTTTGGCGAACGCTGTCATACCCGCGGCGCTCGTCGCGGTGACGCTGCTGATTTTGTATCTCCAAAGCGGCGTGTTGACGAGCCTTTTCGCTTTGCTGCTCTACGCCGGCGGTGCGGCGCTTGCGGCGTTTCTCATGATCATGGGCCTTGCCCGCGCCGCCGCGTCTCCGCATCTGGTGGCCTGGCGAATCGCCCCCGTCCAGCCGACTTACGTCTTCCGCCTGCTGACAGCGATTCGCGGCGTCACCGCGAGCCTGCTGCTCGCGTTGGCGCTGCTCGGCACGGCTTACTACGGCAAACTGCTGACCCCGGAGTTGGAGGCCGTCTTTTTCCTGATCCAAGTCCCCTTGACCAGTGCCCTCGTCGTCTGGGCGCTCTCGCCTACCTATTGGGAGACCTCCCTGGAGAAATCGCAGAGTGCCGGCAGCGTGGAGCAGCCCGATGAACCCGAGGAGGAGGAGCCTTCGGCCGGCGCAGAGGAAGGGGAGACAACGGAGGAGGAAGAGATTTCCCCGCGTTCCTGGTTCGACCGGGCCCGCAAAGCCGTGCGCGTGGTCATGGTTCTCCTGCCGTTCCTTGCCCTGGCGGGCTACGGCCGATTAGGCTTTTTCATCCAGTCGCGCCTGGTGGCCGCCGCGGTACTGTTCGGCTTCGCCCTCCTTTTGCGCTTGGCGCTCGGAGAGATGATCGAGCGCTGGCTCTCCCGCCGACGCTTGATGCCGAGCGGGGCGGCACAAAAAAAAACCGAGGCGGAAGAGCGCCGACTCAATGGAACCATGTTCTGGATCGGCATGGCCGTAAGTCTGTGCATCTTTTTGCCGCTGATCTACGTGCTTCTGCTCCTCAGCGGCATTCCCGGCACAACCCTGCAGCTGTGGATCGGTCAACTGCTCTCCGGTATCGAGATCGGCAGCGTCTCCATTTCCTTGGGGGCGATGCTGCTCGCGATCCTGGTGCTGATCGTCGGCGTGATCGTCACCAACCTCTTACGACATTGGCTCGCGAATCGCGTGCTGCCCAATACGCGACTGGATATCGGCGCCCGCAACTCGATCGCCTCGGCAAGCGGCTACCTCGGTTTAGCCATCGTGTTGCTGATCGCGATCTCTACGCTGGGGGTCGATTTCTCAAGCCTTGCCCTAGTCGCGGGCGCACTCGGCGTCGGTATCGGTTTCGGCCTCCAGAACGTGGTTCAGAATTTCGTGGCGGGCCTGCTGATGCTGATCGAACGGCCGGTCAAGGTCGGTGACTGGATCATCGTCGGCGCCACCGAAGGCACCGTGAAGCGCATTTCGGTCCGCTCTACCGAAATAGAGACCTTCGACCGCTCCTCCGTGATCGTACCGAATTCCGAGTTCATCTCTTCACCGGTCACCAATTGGACTTACAAGAACCGGCTCGCGCGTGTGCGTGTGCGGGTGGGGGTCGCTTACGGCAGCGACACGAAAAAGGTGGCGGCGACGCTGCTGCGCTGCGCCCAGGCACACCGCCACGTGCTGCGCTATCCGACTGCAGCCGCCTATTTCCTCGCCTTCGGTGATTCCTCACTGAACTTCGAGCTGCGTTGCTACGTCTACGATACCGATTATTTCCTGCCCACGCTCAGCGACCTTCACTTCGCGGTGGATGACGCGTTTCGTCAGGAGGGCATCGAGATCCCGTTTCCGCAGCGCGACCTGCATTTGCGCGACAAGGTCATTGGCCTTTCACCGGAGAGCCCGAACTCGGACAAGCCCACCGGCAAACAGGCACACCGCTAGATTGCCACAGCGGTGCAACGCGGCTCGCGCCGCGTCCGCGGTGCCGGACCGCGCCGCGAGAGTGCACCGGGCGCGTCAAGCTGCCCCCTTCCATCGATAATCGCTAGCCCGCCACGCCCTCGCCCGTGAGATACTGACAAGCGCCACGCGGACACGGCCGGCTCTATGAGCGTAGGGCCATTTCGGCTTTGGGCTAACGATGCGCCCGTCGGTGTTCACCGCTGAAGCGGTCCGTTGGGCTCGGCCGGCCGACGGAGCGGACCACGAAGCGGGGGCTGGTTTAAGATAGTCCGAGCACACCAGGAAAAAGGAATGGACTACTTCATACTTGCGCCCACCTTTTTGTATCTGCTATTCGGCGCGCTCATCGCAGCGCTCATTCTGATTGAAATAAGGATTTTGCGCCTCGCCGGTTCCCGAACTGCCGTTAATCGCCGCTACATCCTCGTGATGCTGCTCCTGTCGTGGCTCGGTAGCTATATCGACATTCCCCTCGCGGAAATCCCATCCCGGGAATATATCGAGCAACATGAATTTTTCTTCTTCGGAATGAAATACGTGACGCCGGTCCTCGTCAACGCACCCGGTACGCTCATCGCCGTCAATGTCGGCGGAGCCCTGATTCCGACGGTAGTGTCGATTGGTTTGCTGATAAAAAAGAAGCTTTATCTCACTTCGGCGCTCGGTGTGACGGTGGTCTCCACAATCGTGCTGATACTCGCCTCCCCCGTGCCGGGAACGGGCATCGCCGTGCCGGTATTCATACCACCGCTCGCGGCTGCGGCAACCGCGTTGCTGATATCCAGAACCCATGCAGCACCCCTTGCATATATCTGCGGCAGCCTCGGTACGCTGATCGGCGGGGACCTGCTCAATCTGGGCCGCATCCACAGCCTGAGCACCTCAACCGCATCGATCGGCGGTGCCGGCATGTTTGACGGCATCTTCATCACCGGCCTGTTCGCCATGGTCATCGCGAGCCTTGCGACGAGGGGGCGATCACAGCTCTTTCAATAGCACAATGGCTTTGTGTGGCGGCGAATGCGCGACCAATAGCAAAAGACCGCTACGGCAGATAGCCTTGCTCCCCGAACCAAATAATCGCGTCCTCGAGTGCCGCTTCGCCAGGCCGTGGCGAGTAGCCCAGCGCTTGCCGGGCCTTGACGCTCGAGAAATACATGCGCTTCTTCGCCATACGCACACCGTCCACGTTGACCCGCGGTTCCCGCTGGCTGAGCCGCGCCCAGGCTTCGGCGGCGTAGGCGATCGGCAACACCAGGTTATGGGGCAGGCGCAGCCGTGGCGGCGGCCGGCCGACAAAGCCTGCGATCTTCACCAGAATTTCCCGCAGACTCATGTTGGTGCCGCCCAGAATATAGCGCTCCCCCGGCTGTCCGCGCTCGAAAGCCAACAAATGGCCGTGGGCCACGTCATCCACGTGCACGATATTGAGCCCGGTGTCGACATAGGCGGGCATGCGGCCGGCGGCGGCATCGAGCACCATCTGTCCGGTCGGGGTGGGCTTGACGTCACGCGGCCCGACCGGCGCCGAAGGATTGACGATCACCACCGGCAAACCCGTTTCGCCGATCAGTCGCCTGGCCTCCTCCTCGGCCAGGTATTTCGAGCGCTTGTAGTGCCCCACCATATCATCCAGTGAGGCCGGCGTGGCCTCGTCGGCGGGCGTATGATCGGCTCGGACACCGAGGGTCGCCACGCTGCTGGTATAGACGACCCGCTCGACCCCCGCCTCGAGCGCGGCCTCTAGAATGAATCGGGTCCCGTCCACGTTGCTGCGATAGAGCACCTGTGGATCGCGCGTCCAGAGCCGATAATCCGCCGCCGTATGAAACAGCGCCCGGCAGCCGCGCGCCGCCCGCAGGAGGCTGGCGGGGTCCGTGAGATCGCCGGTGCACACCTCGACGTCCAGCCCGGCGAGGTTGCGCCGGTCGCTGCTCGGTCGGACCAGCACCCGCACCTCGTACCCCGCCGCCTGCAGCCTGCGCAATATGGCCGAGCCGACAAAACCGCTCGCGCCGGTGAGTAATACAGGAGCCATCTCTGGCGCACCTCCTCCGCGGTATTCACCGCGCCTGAGTTATTCTTGCCCGCACTCCGGCGCTGGCAGTCCTTGAGAGTGTGCACGCAGCGGAGCGGTTTCGGGGGGCGGGCAGGCTGGGCGCGTGTGGTCGGGACGAGATCATGCCCCTCGTTCCAACCAAGCGCGCGGAACCTTCAGCGAGGCAGTTTCAGCCGTTCTGGCGAACTCCGCGCTAGCGCGCTGGCCGCCAACGCGTGTCTGTTCTGTTATGGAACCGGTTACCGCCCCGATTCTTAGCATGATCAGCGACGCGATCTGTGCGTTGGCGGTAGGCTATCAGTGCCTGGCACTCATAGCGACCTCCCGCTGGCGCCTCGAACAACCAGCGCGATTACGCCGGAATTTGTCCCCGCAGACCCCCGGCACCGTTCTCAAGCCACTGTGCGGTGACGAGCCCGGGCTATACGCGAGCCTGCGTTCTTTCTGCACGCAGGATTACCCCGATTTTCAGCTCCTCTTCGGGGTGCGCGCCCCCAACGATCCGGCGCTGCAGGTAGTCCATCAGCTGCGTCGGGAATTCCCCGCTGTCCGTTCGCTTGTGGCAGCACGAACTACGCTGGCTGCGCACGATCCGCGCGCTGCAGCCGAAAGGTTATGCGCTCAGCGTTTTTGAATGATCCGCTGGCGCTGTGCCTGCTCGGGATACTTAGCGCCGGGTGGCAAGCGCCGCTCTGGGTGCTGCTCGCACTCTCGTCGGCTATCCGCCTTATGCTACATTACCAAATCAATTAGTTCTCCTGGAGCAGTGAACGAGCGCAGCCGTGGTTGACTCCGGCGCGGGATGTCTTGACCTTCCTCGCCTGGTGCGCGGGTTTCGGCTCCCGAAGTATCTGGTGGCGCCAGCAACGGATTGATATTCAAGCGGACGGTTCCGCTCGCAACCGATCGGGGGATTCACCGTGAGAACGCTGTTCTTGCATCCATCGTCATTCGACGGCTTTGACGGCGGGGCCGGCGCCCGCTATCAGGCGAAACGGGAAATCCGCTCCTTCTGGTACCCCACCTGGCTCGCGCAACCCGCGGCGCTGCTGCCCGAGAGCAGGCTCATCGACGCCCCGGCGGACGGGCTGCGCCTGGCCGACATCCTGCCGCTGGCCCGCCAATACGATCTTATCGTGATGCACACGAGCTCGCCGTCGTTTCCCACCGATGCGAACGTCGCCGAGGCACTCAAGGAGGAAAACGCAAGCCTTCCGATCGGCATGGTCGGCGCCCGGGTCGCCGTGGAGCCGGAGGCATCCCTGGGGGCGAGCGCGGCAATCGATTTCGTTGCGCGCGAGGAGTTCGATTTCTCTATCAAGGAGGGCGCCGAAGGCCGGGCGCTCGGCACGAACCACGGCCTGAGCCACAAGAATGTCAGCGGCCGGATCATCCATGATGCCGCGCGTGCCGTCCTCGAGAACCTGGGTGAGCTGCCGTTCATCTCAGCGGCCTAGCCGTGCGCTCTTTCTGAGTCCCAGGCTACGGCTGTTGAGAAAGCGTCTGCGATGCGCCTCCCTCGCCTACAATACCAGGATCGGATTCAGTGACCTCGGATAAGTCCAATCGTGCCGAGAAGCTCATCCTAGCGCTCGGCAACGCCTATATTCGTTGCCTATGCTGGCTGGTCGACCGCTCGCGGCGCCACGCGAATCGAGTGCTTTTGAGCACCCTGTTGCTAACCGCGGGCTTGGGCGCTTATATCGCTACCCACTTTGCCATCAACCCCGATACCAGTGGCATGCTCTCGCGCGATCTGCCCTTTCTGCAGCTGGATGCCGAATTCGATCGCGCTTTCCCCCAGCTCAGCCAGAACATCGTCGTCGTGATCGACGGGCAAACGGGGGGACTCGCGCGCAAGGCGGCCGTGCGGCTGACGCGCTGGTTCGAACAACATCCCGAGCTGTTTTCGGATATATATCAGCCGACTACCGGCGAATTCTTCGCCCGAAACGGACTGCTCTACCTTGAACCGAAAGCGCTGGAAGAGCTCGGCGACCGGCTCTCCCAAGCTCAGCCGTTCATCGCGCGTCTCGCGCAGGAACCCAGCCTGCGGAGTCTTTTCGAGCTGCTCGGGCAGGCCCTCGAGCGTCAGGCTGAGCACAACGAATCGCTGCCCGGCCTCACGACCGTCATCCAGGAACTCACGCGAACGGTTCATGCGCTGACAGACAACGCATTTTATCTGCTGCCCTGGGAGCGATTGGTGTTCGGTGAGGCCCGGCTGGAGCGCCAGCAGCGGCAGCTGATCCTGGTCAAACCGCGACCGCAGCCAAACGCCATTCAGCCTTTACAGCACGCCATTACTGCCACTCAGCAAGCCGTGCGCTCGCTGGGCCTCGAAGATACCCCCGGCGTGCGTGTGCGCCTTACTGGCGATGCCGTACTCGACAACGATCAGCTCGAAACAGCCGCCACCGGGATGACCTTCGCCATCGTGCTCTCGTTCGGACTGGTTCTCGGTCTGCTGCTGCTTGGCCTGCGCAACTGGCGGTTCGTCTTGGCGACGCTCGTCACGCTCATCGTCGGCCTGTTATGGACAACGGCGTTCGCCGTTGCCGCGGTCGGGCCGTTCAACGTCATCTCCGTCGCCTTCGCCGTTTTGTTCATCGGCATCGGCATCGATTTCGGCATTCAATTCTGCATGCGCTACCGCGAGGACTTCAGCTATACGCACAGGCTGAGCACCGCGCTGCGTCTATCCGCGCGCAATATGGGCGGGGCGCTCACTCTGGCGGCGGTCGCCGCCGCGGCGAGCTTCTACTCCTTCGTCCCGACTAGCTATGCCGGCATCATCGATCTGGGCATCATCGCCGGCACGGGGATGCTGATCGCACTGCTCGCCAACCTCACGCTCCTTCCCGCTCTGATGAGGGTGCTTCGCATCACTCCGAGCGCAAGCCACTTCAGGCAACGGCTACGCTACGCCCCGATACTTCTACGACACAGCGCATTGGGAATTACCGCGGCGGCCGTGCTGGCCGGCGTGGCCGCCATCCCGCTGGTGAGCCGGATTCATTTCGACTTCGATCCCATGCATCTGCAGGACCCCAATGCCGAAGCCGTCGAGACGTTTCGGGCACTGCTCGCCGAGAGTGAGTATTCACCGTACACCATAGAATTCTTGCGCCCCAGTCTCGCCGCGGCGAATGCGCTCGCCGCCCGTCTCTCGGCACTGCCGGCCGTGGCACACACCGTAACGCTGGCGAGCTTCGTGCCCGAAGCGCAAAGGGACAAGCTGGATATCATAGAGCGCATCGCAATCGTCATTCCGCCGTACACCCTGCTCCCATTACCAATGGATGACCCTCCGGACACCCGTGTTCTGCAAGCGGCCTTGGGTGATTTCCGAGACCGCCTGGCGCAATGGCCGGAGGAGCCCTCGGAATTGTCCGACGCCATCGGCGCCCTGCGCCGGGCAATCGACGCCTACGTGGTTCGCTTCGGCAACGCCCCGGAGAAAATCGAAGAGCTGCAGCGGCGCGTCATCGGCACGCTGCCCGCCGAGCTGGATCGCCTGCGGCTTTCCCTGCAAGCGCACGAGATCACCTTGGATGACCTTCCGGGTGAGCTTCGCGAGCGCTATCTCAGCAGCGACGGCCGCGCGCGCGCTCAGGTCTTCTCGAGCCTTGATCTCAATCGCATCCCGGAGCTGCGCCAATTCGTCACGCAGGTGCAGAGACTCGCTCCACAGGCAACGGGCACGCCGATACTGCTCAAGGAAAGCGGTGATGCCGTGATCGCGGCATTTCGCCAAGCCTCGCTGATTGCCGCCGCCGCAATCGTTGTGCTACTGCTGGTGGTCCTGCGTGACCCTTGGGATACCGTGCTCGCCCTGGCGCCTCTGGGACTCGCTGGTTTACTCACGGTGGCCAGCATGGAGATGCTGGCGATCTCCTTCAATCTGGCCAACATCATCGTGCTGCCGCTGCTGGTCGGGTTGGGTGTCGCCTACGGCATCTACTTCGTGCTGCGCTGGCGAAGCGGCGAGCCCATGGGCGAAGTGCTGTTGAGCAGCACGCCGGCCGCGATTTTGTTCAGCGCGCTGACCACCATGAGCTCCTTCGGCAGTCTGGCACTTGCCCCCGACCCCGGAGTGGCGATGCTCGGCTGCACGCTGAGCATTGCGCTCGGCTGGGTCTTAATTTGCACGCTTATCGTGCTCCCGGCGGTGCTGATGCTGGTTTCGCCGCATCACCACGGCGGCGTCGATACCCGCTGATCGCACTTGGCACTTGCGTCACCCGCAGCAACCTCGCGGTGCGCGACCGCGCCGCCTTGGTAATGTTATCCTTTTGGGTTGGACGGTCGAGGTGGCATTCACAAACATGGCACAGAAACAGTTCCAGCTCGTTCTGCAAGCCGCTCGCATGATCACACCGCGCGTGCGTGAGCTGACGCTCGTACGCGAGGACCGGAGCCCGTTGGATTACACACCGGGGCAGTTCATCACGCTGTTCGTCGAGGCCGACGGCCAGCGCCTGCGGCGCAGCTACAGCATCGCCAGCATTCCGGGCAGCGAGCCGAACGAGGTGCGCATCGCGGCGACCTTTGTCGACGGGGGGCGGGCGACGGCGCGGCTGTTCGCGATGGAACCCGGTGAACGCATCGAGGCGATGGGTCCCTTTGGCCGGCTCGTGTTGCGCGAAGACCCGCCGGGGCGTTACCTGCTGGTCGCCACCGGCACCGGCGTGACACCTTACCGAGCGATGCTGCCCGAGCTCGAGCGACGTATCGATTTGGAGGGTTTCCGGGTCGAACTGCTACTCGGTGTGCGCGCCCCGGAGGATCTCCTCTATGGCGAGGAGTTCGTTGGGTTCGCCAACCAATGCAGCGGTTTCACCTTTCGCGCCTGCTACAGCCGCGAGATGCCGGAACGAGCCGGCGAATTCGAGCACAGCGGTTATGTGCAGGGGCTACTGCCGCACATGGGGCTCAACCCGGAGCGCGATATCGTCTACCTTTGCGGCAACCCGACCATGATCGACGAGGCCACCGCCCTTTTGACCGAAAGCGGATTTTCGATGCCTAACGTGCGCCGGGAGAAATACGTCTCGTCGAATTGAGCGTCGTATTCCCGCCCGTGCGGGACTGCGCTTACCGGGCTTTATAATGCGCGCCGGCGGCCGGCTCAGCCCCTCTACGGCAGATCTCACTCCTTCGGGCGGCACTTGCGCAGCGCGGCCGTTCAATCGGCCGCCTCCCGCGTCTCGGCGAGTGCTCGCGGCCTGCTGCGCGACGCCATTACGGCCCCTGCCTTCATGCGGGTCGATCGCTGCTGTCAGAACGGCTTTGATCCGGCCGTCGCCGAGGCGCTCAAGCAGTCCACTAGGGCCGGCCTGCAACAACCGCCCGCGCCCGAAAACCCACCGCTGCTGGACGCCAGCACCGCGCCGGACGGCACCCAGAAATTCACCCAGGGGTTTGGGGCCGGCAGCCACCCTCCTTCAGTTTCTCGGGTACAGCGTTGAAGCTCCGCTGGGATGGAAGTACCGCGGCCTGCGCTCTAAGGCCGCTTGCTGAGAAACTGCTTACGCTCTTCCGGATCCTCGATGTGTGCCGCGAGGAGTTCATACAGATGCCCCAGACTAGCGGCTTTGTTCGCGGTGCGCTTCACCAGATACGAGGCCAGTGGGCCGATATGAACAGCCAACTGCTCCGTAACGGTAGAAAGCTCCTCCAACGTGGCACCGCCCGTCCCGCGATGCTCCGGTCGACGCGAGCCGCCATCGGCGGAGGCCGGCGTGCCGAGCGCCTGGAAGTCGCTCGAATCACCCGTTCGCGAGCCGCTACGTTCCCGCGCACTCGCCAGTATGCTCAATCGACGCACCCCCTTGTGCTCGACACCACGCATGAACGCTTTACGCTCAACCTCGCTCGGAATGTGTTTGGTGAGCCGATCGATGAGCTCATCCAGGGTCCTGGATTTGGCAGCTGTCGCCAGGATCAATCGTGAGGAAACCGGGCCGAGATAGCTCGCGAGCTCATCGTTGAGCAGATTCGCCGCGTGGGGCGTCAGGTAATGGGACGGATGGCTGGCCGGGGTGGTGGTTGCGGCGTCGATGGCTTGCTTGGCGCGTTGCTGGCTCACCCAGCGCCTGGTCTTGACGACCGTTACCGCCAGCTCTTCGGCTGGCGACTCATAGACGGTATGGGGTGCCAAAATGTGCTTGAGCTGGCGGCTGAAATCGTGCGCGCTTTGAAAACGCTCCTCCGGATGCAGAGCGAGCGCCGTCTTCAGGAGATTCTGAAACTGGGCCTGCTCGGCGGGGCCCAGCTCGGAGGGCGGCGGCAACGCCGCGAGGTCGGGTGTAGCGCCATTGCCCTGCATCAGGCTCTTACCGCTGATGAGCCGCAGCAAAACCATCCCCACTGCGTAGAGATCGGTGCGCGCATCGGTCGGCATGCCCTTTCTCGCTTCGGGGGACATGTATATCGGCGTACCGATGATATCGCCTGGCGCCGTCAGCTCGGAAGTCTCGAGCTTGGCGATGCCGAAATCGGCCACCTTAACCAGGCCGCTCTCCAGCAGGAGGATGTTCGCGGGTTTGATATCTCGATGAATCACGCCGCAGCGGTGCGCGTAATCCAGAGCAGCCAGTGTCTGCAGAATGATGTCCCCGATCTGGCGCAACGGAAGCATTTGCTCCGCCTTCATGAAGGAATGCAGATCCAGACCCTCGACATACTCCATTACGATGTAGGGGGAATCGTGGCTGATCCCGTAGTCGAACACGGTTACGATGTTGTTGTGCACACACCGCGCTGCCGCCCGAGCCTCCTGCTTGAAGCGCTGCATGAGGTCCAATCCCGCGCTCTGCGCCGCCAGGTATGGATGCATGACCTTGATCGCCACGATTCGATCGATGTCCCGATCGTAGCCTTTGTAGACCATGCCCATTCCGCCCTGCCCAATGACGGATTGGAGCTCGTACTTGCCTACCTTGTCGGGTACCATTATCTTTCCTGGTCGATTTCGGCCATCGAGCCATCCTCTGGCCTTACGGTCTTGCCCTCATGATCGCAAGGGCAAGGCCCTCGAGCCCGCCACGTTTTTATCGGATACACCAGGCGAGGCCTCGCGGCGTGGGTCAGCGTCAGTGCTTCACCGCAACGGCCAAGCCGTAGCCTAGCTGTTTGTCTCGTCCAACATCTTCACCGCATTAGCGAGGCTGCGATGCATCCGGTTAAAGGACCGGCCCAGCTGTGCGATCTCGTCCTTGCCGCTGATTTCCAGCTCCGCCACGTTCAAAGCACCCATGCTGATCTCGGAGGCCTTGCGCGACATCACTTTCACCGGACGAATAATTACAAACTCCAGCATGACGTTCAGCAAGATCGCCACCAGCAGGAAAACCACGAACAGCGCGCCGACGAATACCAAGAACGTCTTGTGCGCCCTCTCGAGGGGCACCGACATGGGCACCGTGACGATCTGCGCTCCAACCACCTCGCCTTGCTTCCAGCCGAAGCCGTTCGCCGATCCATAGCTTTCGATCATCGTCGGCGGAGCCGTCGCCGGCGCACCGTGGCAGGTTAAGCATGCCGGGTTGGTAATCCTGATGGGCCGGCTGAGATACATCGCCGGTCCGGTTGCGGTGGAGCGTACGCCGATAAGCTCGTCTTCCTTGTTATTATTGCGGTACCAGTTGACAATGTCCGCCTCCCACGCTGTCGCCCGATCCACCGGATTGGTCGGATTCAAAGTCGCTTCCCGATAGCTATAGTCCGGATATTTTTTCTGCAGCTGCTCGATGTACTTCCGCGCCGAATAGGCCGGCACGGTTTGTGGCCGGAATGCGCGCTTTTGCTGCAGAGCCAGCAGCGGACGAATTTCCGCCACCGTGTACTGCCTGACCGACAGCGCACTTTGCAGCATGATACGAGCGGCATCGAGCACTTCGTCCTTGGCCTTCTGCTCGAGGAAGCGATAGCTGAATAGCGACGCCAGGCCGATGCCGACCAATATGGCGAAGCTCAGTGCAAGGTTGAATTTAAGTCGCAGGCTCATGGGTCGCGTGTCACTCCCCTCAAGGCCGCGTCAATCGCGTGCGGCCTGTTGTTGTTTGGAACATGCCCGTAATGCCGCATAGGCATTGGCAAACCCGGCGAGATCGACGCTCGCCGTCTGCGTCTTGGTCTTCGGCCATGTCGGCCAGAACCCGAGTGCCACCGTCAGCGTACGGCCTTCAGCCATGCCCGATAGCACAGGAGCCTTGGTATATGCGGTTTGCTCATCAAGCAACTGTTCCGCGAACGGCGCCAGCGTCCGACCGTCGACACGCAACCCCTGCTTCGGGTAGCTCGTGTCGAGGTTCGAATCGCTCCTCACCCAAGCCCGTACCGTATTGATGCGCAACCACATCTTGGCGGGGTAATAGCCGTCGAAAATCGTAACCGTCGGCGAGAGCAGGACACATCGGTTTGTCCCGTCCACGACGTCCGGTTGCCGATCAAGCATCCAGCCATGATCCAACGACATCGGTAATATCCGGTCATCGAAGACCAGGTGGCTGAAATCGCGGGTCGCCGGGGCGGGAGGCGGCGCGCTCGGCGGCTCGCCAGCTTCCTTCTCCGAGGACTCCGGACTCGTCGACGGCGGCTTCGTTCCGGACTCGCTCGCGCCGGGCTTCGTCTCGCTTTCCGTCGAGCCGCGGCTTGCCTTTTCCGTCTCGCCGGACGCCGTCTTCGTGGCCGCCCGACTCTCCGACCCGACCGCCGGCGCAGGCGCCTTTGACTTCGACGGCGGCGTATCTTGCGTTTCGGTCGTAGCAGGGCGGGCGCGCTCGGCCGGGGGTTTATCGGATTTCTCCCCGGTGTCCGCACGCCGCGCCGTGCTCTGTGAAGCTTCGCGCTTGAGCACGTCCGGCCCGCTTTTGCCAGCGCCGGCCTCCGGTGCGCGACTGGATTCCACCTCTGAGGCGTCGGGCGCTTGCCGCCGTGTCACCGTTGCCCCGCCGCCCGCTTTGTCTTCGAGCGCTTGCGCCGGTGGCGAACCCGCCGCGCGCTCGATGTAGATGGTATCCGCCGCGATCACGTCGTCGCGGTAGATACCGACCGCGCGCAGGCGCGCCCCCACCTCAATATCCTCGACCGAGCCGCCGTAATAGCGCGTGGCCTCGTCCACCTCAACAATATGCTGGGCGAGCTGGAACTTGTGCCGCGATTTCAGGTCGGATGTATTTGTGACCCATGCAATCCCGGTGTCGGCGGGTCGGCGGATGACGGCTGGCTGGGTAACGGCTGCGGGCGGCTTGCTCACGGGCTCGGCCCGCGGCGGCGGTGCCGGCTGCGGTTCCGGTTCGGGAGTGGTCGCACAACCGTGTAGCAAGAACAACGCCGATACACCAAGTATCGAAATCAAGTACCTAGTCATCGTTGCACCCACCGCACGTCATTATTAATGTTCTCTAAAACACGTCATTTTGACAGGAATCACACCAAATAATAGCTCGCGCACGGTGGGCTTTCACCGAGACAGGGGGGCGAAATCGGCAAACCATGGACCCGACGCTCGTGCCGCGGCGACTGCGGGTATTCGCTGCTGCGCTTCTCAGTGCTTGAGCGGCGCGTTACGCCCGTCGGCGTAACCGCCATTCGGCTTCGTTAGTGGGACGCACCGTTGCCGGCGCACGCTTTTCAGAGGAAGAACGGCCGCCCGGCGTGTGCCGCGCCAGCCGGCCGCCGCAATTACCGCCGCCAGCGCATCCCGAGCGTCATCACCCGCCGCCCTCGATCACATACAAGCCGTCCGCGGCCGCCTGCCCGGCGGAATCTGCGAGGAACTGACTGACTTGGCTGAGCAGTAACGGCGGTTGCGTCGCACCGTCCGGCCCGACACGCGCGCCGCCATGCGCATAGTTGCTGCCGCCCAGTAGTGAAGCCCGCGCGCTCAAGCCGAAGGCATCGGCAAAGGGTGCCACCCATACGGGACCGTTGGAATAGCGATCGGATCGATAGGGCGATGAGGGGACGAGATCGGTGGGTGTCAATGGAACCGAGGTCCGCGCCCCGGCGGCGAGGCGGTCGAATAGCACCGCGTTGTTACCGGTATCCGAAAGGCTGTCGCCGAACACCACCAACTGACTGAATATCGGGCTGGCAAGCGCGGCGTGGAAACAATCGAACACAGCAGCAGAGCGATACAAATGCTCTTTTTCTTCATGGGCAGCCTCTGCGCTCTTCTTTTCGGGCTCTGCGTATCAGCGCGAACAGCTACACCATAGTTCACCCCAAAAGGCATGACTTCGAACGCGCCGGCGTGCGCGAGACGAGCACGGTGATCTTGCGATTTCAAGGCGGGCCCGTCGCCTCGCAAGCCCGCCCGAGCGCTTGCCCGCAGGGCGCTTCAGGACGACGCAATCGCACGCCGCAAGCCCTGTGAACGACCCGAACACACAGCGGTCAGCGCCCCTTGGGCCCCACGAAAAACCAGATAATCAAACCGAGCAGCGGCAGCAGCATGACCAAGATCACCCAGAAGACCTTGGCCCCGGTCGAGGCGGCGCTTTGTACGATGGAAATGATCGCCCACACATCGAGCACCAAGAGGATGAATCCGAAAAATCCAGTCACTTCAACACTCATGGCCGCGCTCCAAGGTTGTTATTGGCACAGTTTTCTTGCTCGCAGGAAGATTCTTGCCGATATCCGCTCGACCGCCAAGAGCCGTGCCGCGTTCCCGGACGATCCGGGTCTGCATCGGGAAGGCAGTTCACCGTCTGACCATCAGGCAGGTTGATTTCTCCGCGAGGCGGCGGACCCATCCCGAATCGTGCCCGCGACATCGCCTCGATGCCGCCCACTAGCGACTCGCCCAGAGCAAGCGCGGCCGCGGCCTTGCTGTGGCTGTAGAGGGTGAGATGGCGCACGGCCAGATCCCGCCGCCCCGCCTCGATGAGTCGGCGCGCGGTCGCCTCCTCGCTCGCCTGATCCGCCAGGAGGCTCGCCTCGAACCCCTCCAGCGTCTGCGTCACCGGCTGCAGAAAAGCACGCGGGTGTCGGCACGTGTAATACAAAAGCCGCTTGTAGACCCGCCCAACGAACACGCTCGCCTCCTGCATCTGAAAATCCGGGTTGAGAAAGGTGCGTGCGGCATTCTTGGTAAGGTAACGATGCTGGGCATACTCGGGTGGCACGTCGCGCACCCCGATCCACCAGGGCAAAAACGGCGCGGTAATTGCGCCGGTGGGCGCCACCCACAGCAGTGCGAGCTCGGCCGGAACATTGGAGCGCAGGGCCGCCACCTCACCGTAGCCGGCCTCGTCGTCTGACAGACGCGGGTCGCGTACCAACGCCATCAACTCTTTCACCGTGACCGGCGCCAGCGCCTCGAGGCGCTCTTCCAGCACCTTGGGCGACAGGTACTTGAGCCCCGGCTCACGCGCCGGCGCACCCTGGCGCCCGTAAACCGCATGCACGTTGAACGGCTTGCCACTGGCCGGCTCGTACCAGCCTTGCTTTACGGCGAAATCGATCAGGTGCTTCGCGCCCATGTAGTCGGGGTTGTCGCGGAAATCCAGCGGCACCCTTTCGATATAGCCCGGATAGAGCGCTCGCACCGCGTGCGGACCGAGGCGTTCCGCCACCCACAGCCCCTGACCACCGGCAAGCTCCCAGACCACCCACCCTTCCTTGGGATCCGCGATGAGATGCGTATTGCCGCCGTAGGTAGCGTAGCCGTAGTGCGCCACGAGAGCCCCGATCAAGGCAACGGCTTCCCGGGCCGTCTTCGCGCGCTCGAGCACGAGCCGCGCCAAGTCACTGTAGCTGAGCCCGCGCTGGGGCGTGGGCGTCATCGCCACCAACTCCCGGCGCGTCGGCGCCCAAACGTCGCGCACAGCGACTTGGTGCTCGTTCAGCCCGCCATTGGTCAGTGGCGGGGGAAAGCCGGCGAAGTCACTGTAAAACATCGAGATATAACGGAAGGTTTCGCGAACCTGGGGAATTGTGGTTCGCTCACCGGGAATGCGGGCCTCGGATGTAACACCCACCTCGAGTGTCGCCCCGTGCGGGTACTCACGGCGCGGAACGATTTCCAGCCAGTGGCTGGAGACTTCCTCGCCATTGCCGCCCACCAGCACGCTGCCTTGCGCGCTGAGCTCGCGCCCCACGTAGAACGCGTAGCTGGCCTCGGCCGGCATCGCCAGCCATCCGACCCCGAAGGCAATGATCGCACCGAGCACGGTACTCACTGCGCGAGCTGACCGTGGCGTGAGCCACCACCGGGCACCCATGCTAGGGCCTACCGACGATGGTCGTGGCAACGGCTACTCGCGAGCCCTCGCCGGCCTGGATCACGCCGGGTCCCGTCATTGACCCACCCCCCAACCCATATCGCTCGCGCACTCGTGACGGCTGAAAGAGACCCTCGCTGCGAGTCTGGAAGTGCACGTCGACGACGATCGGCTCCGCCGGCCAGTCTGCCACGCGGCGCTCCGCTTGGTAGACACCCTTGTGCATCTGCGCGGCTCCCCGCAAGCGATGCAGCGGCTCGGTCTCGAGGTAGGCCACATAAACGATCCAGGCGCCGTCCGGGAGATTCGCCCGGCCTTCGATCGACAGACGAACGTCGCGGTGCACGGCACTGACCGTCAGATCCACGGCCTCTGGTGTGCTGCAGCCGCTCGCACCCAGCACGGCCGCCGCCAGCACCGTCCCGGCAACCGCCGTAGACGGGAACGATACTTGCTTCGCGCATCGATCCATGTGGATAAGGCTCCCCTGCCATGTGGTATCGTCATTCGTGGAGTTTGGGGAATGTGAAGCTGCCATTCTCACTTTAATGCATGAGCCGACACGCAAAATTGTTCATATCGATATGGATGCATACTATGCGTCCGTCGAGCAGCGCGACGACCCGAAACTGAGGGGAAAACCCGTCATCGTGGCCTGGCAAGGCGCGCGCTCCGTCGTCTGTGCGGCAAGCTATGAGGCACGCCGCTTCGGTGTGCGATCCGCGATGCCGGCGGCCCAAGCGGAAAGGCTGTGTCCACAGGCTATTTTCGTTGCGCCGGACTTCATTCGATACAAGGCCGTATCGCGGCAGATTCGCGAGATCTTTTCCCGTCACACCGACTTGATGGAACCCCTATCCCTCGATGAGGCGTACCTGGACGTTACGACCGATAAGCAGGAACTCGGCAGTGCGACCGCGGTTGCCGAATCGATTCGCGCCGCGATCCGCCAGGAACTCTCTCTTGCGGCCTCCGCCGGCGTCGCCCCCAACAAGTTTCTCGCAAAAATCGCATCGGATTGGCGCAAGCCCAACGGCCTGTTCGTAATTCGGCCCCAGCAGGTGACGACGTTCCTCACTCCCCTTCGCGTCGGCTGTCTTCCGGGTGTCGGCAAAGTCATGGATCAGAGGTTAGCGCAAATGGGAGTCGCCACGGTGGGCGAGTTGCGCAGGGTACCGCTGGCCGCATTGGAATCTCGCTTCGGCCAATGGGGCCGTCGACTGCACGAGCTCTCCCGTGGCATCGACGAGCGGGCGGTGACCACGCAGCGCCCGGCGCTACAGGTATCCGCCGAAGATACATTCGAACGCGATCTGCGGCTAAACGAGACCGAGCCGCATATCCGCCGACTCGCCGAAAAGACATGGCTTGCCTATCAAAAGCACTCAGCGCGGGTGGCGCGGGTTGTCGTGCTCAAGCTTAAGACGGCGCAATTCAAAACGCTCACGCGCCGTCTTACCCTGCGCCTTCCTCCCACCACGGCGCACGATGTTGCAGACCTCGCCTGGGGGCTGCGCAGCCGAGTCGGCCTTCCCGAAAACACGCGCTACCGCCTAGTCGGTGTCGGCTTATCGGGGCTGGTCGATGCCGATCAATTTAGCGCACAAGGCGATCTCTTCACGGAGAATATTTGGCCGGCGGCGCGCGCTGACGTCTCATAAAGCGCTCTTGCCACGCGGTGCAACGCCGCGGCGCTACCCTGATGGTCCCGCATCCAAACAAAGGCATATCACCCACGCCGTGCCGTAATCAGCGGCTCGCTCAAGCCCCCTGCCCTTTTCACGGGGTTGACTACGGCATCCATCTGGTCGAGCATCGCGGCGACCCCAGCGGTCACCGTTGAACAACCGACGTCTTCCAACCATCACACCATAGCGAGCATGGGCATGCTGTCGACCCGGGCTGCCATCGTATCCGTATTCGCCCTGTTGCAAGTGGCGGACGTTCATCGGCGAGATCTTAGCTGATGGGTGAAGCGACGAGCGCCGCGCGCAGACCCTTCGATGCTCGTCTGGCCAGATGGCTGGCGATGGCGCTGCGCAATACCCCATTCACACCCAATCACATCACCACGCTCGCGCTGCTCGCCGGCCTGGCGGCCGGCGGTTTGTACGCGAGCGGCAATGCGCTGGCCGCCGACCTGGGCGCCGCGCTGTTCCTGATCGCCGCCCTGCTCGACCACGCCGACGGCGAGCTCGCGCGCATGACGAACAAAGGCGCCGCTTTCGGTTACTATTACGACCATCTCTCGGGCGCGGTGACCTACGTTGTGCTCTTCTCCGGTATGGGGGTGGGCTTGCGCACCGAGCTCGGTCCGCCTGCCATCGCTTTGGGTATCGCCGCCGGTCTGGGGGTCGCGGGTATATTCACCTTACGCTTCGCGATGGAGCGCAGCCGCGGTCGCAACAGCTTCGTCCAGCCGAGCGCAAGCGGCTTCGAGCTCGAGGACATCATGTATCTCGTGGGCCCCATTACCTGGCTGGGTGCCCTGCAGCCGTTTTTGATCGCTGCCGGATTCGGCGCCCCCGCGTTCGCCCTCTGGCTCGCCTGGCAGTTCCGCCGCGACAGCGACCCCTTCCGCGGCGCAACATGACCGTGTACCGGAGCCCCACCCCCACGCACGTCAGCGCGCCCCGGCAGCGCCAGCCGGCGGTCGGGTACCGGCCGGGGGCAGCATGAGCCAGCGTAAAGACCTGACCCCGATCGCCATTCAGTCCGGCAGCCGCCCGAGTTGGTGGCCCCGCACCAAGGCCGGCATTGCCGAGGTCTGGTTACCTTTTTCGCTCGCCGCCGGCACCACGTTGCTGATTGCCCTGGTGCTGCAGCAGGGCGTGAGCGACGTGTGGACCGCGTTCGCGACGGCGGGTTGGGGCTTGGCGCTGGTGGCGGCCTACCACCTGGTGCCAATGATCGCGGATGCCTATGCCTGGCGGCCCCTGTTCGCCGCGACCCCACGACCGAGTTTCATCACTCTGACCTGGGTCCGATGGCTGGGCGAGTCGGTTAATACCTTGTTGCCAGTGGCCCAGATTGGCGGGGAGGTGATCCGCAGCCGACTCTTGGCGCTGCGCGGTATACCCGCCAGCCACGCCGGCGCGGCCGTAGTCGCCGACGTGACGCTTGGCCTGTTCACGCAGATCGCCTTCACGCTGCTCGGCATCGGTCTGCTCTTGGCCACGCTCGGCACCGGCCAGTGGATTTGGCCGGCGCTCGGCGCCGCGCTGCTGATGGCCATGCTGGCAACGGCGTTTTACTTTGCCCAGCGACGTGGTCTGTTCGCGGCCGTGGCAGGACGCCTGGAAATCCTGATCGGCACCGATCGGCTGGCACCGGCGACCGGGGCCCGGGATCTCGATGCCACGCTCACGGCGATCTACATCCGACGTGCAGCCGTGGCGCGCGCCGCGGCATGGCGGCTGACCGGCTGGTTGGCCGGTGCCGGTGAGGTTTGGCTGGCGCTTTATTTCATTGGCGCTCCGGTGGGCCCGGTCGAAGCGCTGATTCTGGAGAGTTTGGGCCAGGCGGTGCGCGGGATGGCCTTCCTGGTGCCGGCGGCGCTGGGCGTGCAGGAAGGCGGGTTCGTGCTGATCGGCAGTCTGCTCGGCATCAGCCCCGATGTGGCATTGGCGCTATCGTTGGTCAAGCGGGTGCGCGAGCTCGCCCTCGGCATTCCCGGTTTGGTGGTATGGCAAGCGCTCGAGAGTCGAACCGGCTGGCGACGCCTGCGAGGTCTGCAGGACTGAGGAAAAACCGCGTGGGGGTGACATGATTGCGGTGATACTCGCAGCCGGCGTCGGCAAGCGGCTAGGACCGATCGGCGGCGATCGAATACCCAAGTGCCTGCTCTCGTTCGCGGGCAAGACGCTCTTGCAGCGCCACCTGGAATCCCTGCAGCGATGCGACGTTGCCGAGGTGGTTCTCGTCACCGGTTATCGCCACGAGCTCATCGAAGCCGAAACCGCCCGCCTCGCTCGCGTGCCGCAACCGCGCCTCGTGCACAACTCCGATTACGAACAAGGCAGCATGGCGAGCCTTTGGGCCGCCCGGCAATGGCTGACCCTCGAGCAGCCGATACTGCTCATGGACGCCGATGTCCTCTATGATATCCGCATTCTAGAGCGCCTGCGCCGCTCCGAACATACGGATTGCTTTCTGCTCGATCGTGACTACGAGCCCGGCGCCGAGCCCGTTAAACTCTGCGTGCGGCAGGACCGGCTGGTGGAATTTCGCAAACGGATCGACTCGCGATTGGAATACGATTACAGCGGCGAATCGGTGGGTTTCTTTCGCTTCTCGCCCGCGAAGGCGCGGCATCTCGCTACCGCCGTTCACGAGTATATCGAAGCCGGGCCCCCGGACACGCCGCACGAAGAAGCCGTGCGTGATCTATTGTTGGCCGCGCCGCAAGACTTCGCCTTCGAGGACATTACCGGCCTACCCTGGATTGAGATCGATTTCCCGGAAGACCTCGCCCGAGCCGAAGCCGAAATCCTGCCGCGGCTTACCGAAGGAATAGGTAATCTGCAATGACGACGTTCCCGCCGAAACCGCCCCACAGCCGGTGCCGAGCACTGCGCGAGTTATTGTACTCGCCGCGCCTGGAATACTTATTGGAGGCGCACAATGGTTTATCCGCGCGTATCGTCGAGGAGGCGGGCTTCTCCGGCATCTGGGCCAGCGGACTGGCGCTGTCGGCCCAGTATGGGGTTCGTGACTCCAACGAGGCGAGCTGGACCCAGGTACTGGAGATGGTCGAGTTCATGGCGGACGCCACCACGATCCCGATCCTGCTCGACGGCGATACCGGCTACGGTAATTTCAACAACATGCGCCGGATGGTGTACAAGCTCGAAAACCGCAATGTGGCCGGCGTATGCATCGAGGACAAGGTCTTTCCCAAGACCAATAGTTTCATCGCCGGCGAGCGTCAGCCGCTGGCGCCCATCGATGAGTTCTGCGGCAAGATCAAAGCGGGCAAGGACGCCCAGACGGACAGCGATTTCTGCATCGTGGCGCGAGTGGAAGCCTTGATCACCGGCTGGGGGATGGGCGAGGCGCTGCGCCGCGCCGAAGCTTATCGGGCCGCCGGAGCCGACGCCATCCTCATCCACAGCAAGCTCAGCCGTGCCGACGAGGTGCTGAGCTTTGCGCGCGAGTGGGCCAACCGCGCGCCGCTGGTTATCGTGCCGACCAAGTACTACAGCACACCCACCGCCGTCTACCGTCAAGCCGGCATCAGCCTGGTGATTTGGGCCAATCATATGCTGCGCGCGGGCGCGGCGGCCATGCAGCGGTTGGCCGCCGAGGTAGCGCAAAACGGCACCGTGGCCGACAGCGAGGACTGGATCACTCCGGTCAGTGAGATATTTCGCCTGCAGGGGGCGGACGAGCTCAAGGCCGCCGAGCGCATTTACGCGGGTGCGGCGGGCCCGACCAATGCCGTCATCCTCGCCGCCAGCCGAGGCGCGGATCTGGAGGCGCTGACGGCCGACCGGCCCAAGGCCATGCTGGACGTCGCCGGCAAGCCGGTATTGCAACGTCTGGTCGAGACATTGCGCCGCCAGCGCGTCAACGCGATCACCGTGGTTGCCGGCTATCGATCGGATGCGATCACCGTAGAGGGGATCGAGCGCATCGATAACCCGGAGTATAACGAAACCGGCGAGCTCGCCTCGCTGGCGTATGCCGAAACACGGCTGGGCGAGGACACCGTGGTGCTTTACGGCGATTTGCTCTTCCGCAGCCACATCCTCGGCGACCTACTGGAGGCGACGGGCGAGTTGGTGGTGGTCGTCGACTCCATGCCGCGCGCCAGCGAAGGGGGCGCGACTCACGACCCGGTGTGGTGCAGCGCGCCGGACGACCATGCCGTGTTCCAGCAGGAAGTCACCTTGGAGCACGTGGGCGAGGCCGGTGCGGTAAAAGGACCACCGCGTGGGTGCTGGGTTGGCATGCTGCGGGTACGTGGCGAGGGCCGGCGGTGGATCAACGAGGCGCTCGCGGAGCTGCGCGCGAGCCCGGCCTTCCATCGTCTGGGTCTGCCGGACCTGCTCAATCATCTGATCGCACGCGGCAAGACCGTGCGCGTGCTCTATACCACCGGCCGCTGGCTTAACGTCAACGACATGGAGGACCTGCGCCGCGCCGGTGACTTCGCATTTGGTGCTCGGCCATGATTGAGGCAGAAGAGTTCATCGCGGCGGCCCGGGCGCGCGGCTTTGCCTGGTATGGCGGTGTACCGTGTTCGTTTTTCACGCCGTTGATCAACGCCGTGATCGAGGCGCCGGGCTTGAGCTATGTCAGCGCGCCCAATGAAGGCGATGCGGTAGCGGCAGCGGCCGGCGTGGCGCTAGGCGGCGGACGCGGCGTGGCGATGATGCAGAACTCGGGGCTGGGCAACGCTGTCAATCCGCTGACTTCGCTTGCGTGGCCGTTTCGTTTGCCGTTGCTGTTGATCGTGACCTGGCGCGGGGCGCCGGACGTCGATGATGAACCCCAGCATCGACTCATGGGTGCGATCACTCCCGGACTGCTGGAGTCAATGGAAATCCCCTGGGAGATCTTCCCGACGCAGGCGGCGCAGATCGGGCCGGCGCTCGCACGCGCGAGCGAATACATGGCGGAGACCGGGCGGCCTTATGCCCTGCTCATGCGTAAGGGCACGGTGGCGCCCTATCCCCTGACCGCCAACCGCCGAACGCCGGCGCCCGAGGCACCCATCGAGGCCCCCGCACCGGGGTCATCGCCCGAGCCAACCTTACGCCGCGCCGAGGCGTTGGCGGCGCTCATCGAGCGCACGCCCCCAGCCGACACGGTGCTCATAGCAACCACTGGCTACACCGGACGCGAGCTCTATGCCCTGGCAGACCGGCCCAACCATTTGTACATGGTCGGTTCCATGGGCTGCGCCTCCGCGCTCGGCCTGGGGTTGGCCATGGCGCGGCCGGACTTTCGGGTCGTGGTGGCGGACGGCGACGGCGCGGCGTTGATGCGACTCGGGAACTTCGCCGTCGTTGCAACCTACGGCGCATCGAATCTCGTGCACTTGTTGCTCGACAACGGCATCCACGAGTCCACCGGGGGCCAGGACACGCTCTCGGCGGGGGTGTCGTTCGCCGGCATTGCGGCTGCCTGCGGTTATGCCGCGGTATTCGCCGGCCAGAGCACCGATGTGCTCGATCAGGCATTGCACGCGCGCAGCCATGGGCCGGTATTCGCACACTTGCGCATCAGCCCCGGGACGCCGAGTGATTTGCCGCGCCCGACACTGGAGCCGCAAGCGGTCAAGGAGCGCCTGATGGCGCACATGGGGAACCCAGCGTGATTCTGTTGAACCCCGGACCGGTCAACTTGAGCGAGCGGGTGCGCACGGCGCTGGCCGGACCCGACCTCTGTCATCGCGAGCCGGAATTCGGTGAACTGCAATCCGAGATTCGCCGCAATCTACTGGCCGTCTACGATCTCGACCCCGAGCAGTGGGCGGCGGTGCCGATCACCGGCTCGGGCACCTCGGCCCTCGAGGCCATGCTGGCCAGCCTGGTCCCGGCCTCCGGAGAGTTGCTGGTGGTGGCCAATGGGGTCTACGGCGAGCGGGCGGCCGAGATCGCACGCCGCCACCGCCTGCCCGTGAAAACATCGGCGCACCCATGGGAAGCCGCCGTCGATCTGGAGGCCGTGGAGCGGCATCTGGCCAGCGCGCCGCCCCCCACGCACGTCCTGGTCGTGCATCACGAGACCACCACGGGTCGGCTCAACGATCTGGCCGCAATCGGCGCGCTTTGCCGCGAGCTCGGCGCCGAGCTGCTCGTCGATGCGGTCTCCAGCTTTGGCGCCGAAGCCTTGGATTTCGAAGGTTGGGGCATCACCGCCTGCGCCGGGTCGGCCAACAAATGCCTGCACGGCGCCCCGGGAGCGGCCTTCGTGGTGACGCGCCGAGCGGCCCTGCCGCCGCCCCAGGCTGTCGCCTCGAGCCTGTATCTCGATCTCGGCGCCTACTGCCGCGCTCAGGACGCCGGCGATTGCCTGTTTACACCGGCCGTGCCGATATTCTACGCGCTTGCCGAAGCCTTGCGGGAGCATGCCGAGGGCGGCGGCTGGCGGGCGCGCCGCCGCCGCTACGAGTCGCTCGCGCGAGAGGCCGCCCAGGGGCTCGCGGCACTCGGTATCGAGCCACTACTGCCGCAGGCCGCCTCCTCGGTGGTTCTGCGCGCCTACCGTCTGCCGACCCGCTTGTCTTATGCGAGCTTGCACCATGGGCTCAAGGCGCGCGGCTTCGTGATCTATGCCGGCCAGGGCCGTCTGGCACAGGAAATCTTTCGCATCGCGACGATGGGCGAGATCACCGCGACGGATATCCAGGCGCTGCTCGTGGCCCTTGAGGAGTTGACCAAGGCGACTTCATCCGCGCCGGAAGGCATGGCCAATCCGCATGACTGAGACCGACGCGAACCGGGATTGCCGCCCGCTATTCGATCCATTCCCCGGCCGATAACACCGGATTCGTTCCGCCCGCCGACGGAAACCGCAACCGCACGGGCGGGCCGGGCAATTCGGTGAGCCTTTGCGTGGGGACCACAACCTCACGGGTTACAAATCGAGGCAAGGCGTCGTGCCGCTGCGCTCCAACTCCCATCGGGCGCACCAGCGACCGGCGCGGCGCTCGAGGATGAGGTAGTTGCGCTGCCCCGTGTAGATGGCCCGCTGCCCGGGGAGCGGGTGCAGGCGGATGGGGTGATCGGGCAACGGTGCTTCACCCAGGCGCGCGAGCATGCCGAGCCCGCGTGCATAGGCCGTAGGAGGCGGCGGGTGGGCGATGCCCGAGGCCACGAGTTGATGCAACGGCCCGCAACGGGTTTGCAAAGTGCCGCGCGTGGCCAGATGGATTTCGCCGGACAAAACGCTCACACGGGCACCGGGGCGCTCATGAACCTCGAGCAGCGCCGTGAGGAACGCCCGCCATTCGCTCCTGTGTGCCCGACTCTGCCATTGATCTCGCAGGTCGTCCTCGTACTTCTGCACGTGTGGGAATACCCTCATGGCGGCTTCCAGCCACGAAAGCCGCGGCCCCAGCGCCGGCACGCTCGAGAGCACGAACACATACTCATTGGTGACGGCGCCGAGCGCACGGCGCAAAGCCAACCAGCCGCGCTCGCCGAGCACACGGTTCGGGCGGCGCTCGGAGCGCAGATCGGGCGCGATGAGCTGGAGCCCCGGCAAGTGCAGCACCCAGGTCAAAGTCGCGCCGCTGCGCTCGACCATGATTTCGGGTAGATCATCGTCGGTGGCACCAAGCTGAAAGAGCAGGAAAAACTCCCGAGCGACCCGGAAAACGCTTCGGCCGATGGGTGAGTCGAGTTTGACGCTGGGCAGAGAACCCCAGCCGTCACAGATATCGTGATCATCCCACATGGCAAGCGAAGGGATTCGGGCCATCAGCCAGCCAGTGGCCGGTTGACGCAATAGTTCGAGGTGACGCGCAAGGAGATAGTCGCGCAGCGCCTCGGTCACGTCTCCGGAGCCAGAGGCAACGGCAGTGCAACGGCGTTGCTTGCGCCAGGCGCGCAGCGCCGGGTGAATATCGAGCATCTCGTCGGCGTAGAGCTGATCACCCCCCTGCAGCAGCAGCTGAAACGGGCGCTCGGCGTGCTGTTTAGCCAGCCGCCGCCAGAGCGTGTTTCGCTCGGCCACGGCGC
The DNA here is from genome assembly GCF_059432795.1 of Nitrococcus sp. Classification (NCBI taxonomy): domain Bacteria; kingdom Pseudomonadati; phylum Pseudomonadota; class Gammaproteobacteria; order Chromatiales; family Ectothiorhodospiraceae; genus Nitrococcus; species Nitrococcus sp. The sequence goes on from NZ_JBXWZQ010000196.1 coordinate 34,713, forward strand.
GATCACGATCACCATATTCCATGCCATCGCACGATACGTAGGCCAAGCGCAGGTCGGAATCGACGGCGGCGTTGACCGCATAGCGCTCGCCCTCGAGACAGTACTCGGCTTCGACGGTTGCCGGCAGCGAGAACGTATAGCGCCAGACGCGCAGACCACCCCGCCGGTAGAGCATTTGCGCGGGAAACTGGCCGTCTCGGGTAATGAGCTTTCCGACCGACGTCTGCGCCGGACGAATCAGCAATGCCGCGAGCTGCAACCGGCCACCGCGCAAGCCGCGGGCGAACAGCAAGGGCCCAACGGCGCCCGCTCGGTCATCACCGCGCAAGCACTCCGAGGGCTCGACTGTGGGAGGCGGCGTCATACGTTGACCCTGCACCCGCCTGAGGCGCACGCCATGATCCGTGCGGACGGTTTCGCAGGTACGCGAAGGCCGTGCGGGACAAGACCTTCGCGGTGCTTGCCTGGCGAGAAATTCCGTTGCGTTCGCGCATCCATTCAGAGACCTTTTCGCGGTAGCGCCCTTGCGGCCGAGACGCCTTTGAGCTGTCCCGCCTGAGCGAACTGCAACGCCACGATGCCAGCGACACCGACTACCCGGGACGCGGCCCGAGAAAGGTGGGTCAGTGCTCTGCGCCGAAGTGGGCCTCGGTGAGCGTTTCGCAGCGCGGAGCCGCCCATGTCACCCGTGGCGCGCTTTGCCTAGAAAGGGACGAACCGCTAAGCTGGCAAGGGTCAGAAAGCACTCGCTCTCTGTCACTACTCATCGTAGCCGGAGAAGAACCATGGCCAAAGCACGTGCGCGCCATATCCTGGTGCCAGAGGAAGAGCAGTGTCTGGAACTCAAAGAGCGCATCGAAAACGGCGAGGATTTCGCGGCCGTTGCCCGAGCGCATTCCAAGTGCCCCTCGGGCCAGAACGGGGGTGATCTCGGCGAGTTCAGCCAAGGGCAGATGGTTCCCGAATTCGACAGGGTCGTTTTCAGCGATGCGCTGAACGAAGTTCATGGTCCCGTGCGCACGCAGTTCGGTTATCACCTGCTGGAAATCCTCGATCGCACTGACTGAACCGGGAAACGGTCCCGCCACGGCTGGCCGGAAGGCAGACATGCCGGGTACGCCAGGAAAGGCACGCGGAGCGGCAGCGTGACTGGGGTAACGCCCCACCGGCGCTTTTTCGTGACCCCCCCTTCAGGACACATCAACCGCTACGCCAGCAGAGATCGGGAGGATGATTCTTGCGATGTTCGGAGTACAACGATGATCAAAGCACATGTGCGACATATATTGGTGCCTGAAGAAGAGCGCTGCCGTGAGCTGAAGGAGCGCATCGATAAGGGTGAGGACTTTGCCACCGTTGCCAATCGCTTCTCCCACTGCCCATCCGGCCACCGCGGCGGTGATCTGGGCGAATTCGGTGAGGGACGCATGGTCCCGCAGTTCGACGAGGTGGCGTTCAACGGCGAGTTGAACAAAGTCCACGGGCCGGTGCGTACCCAGTTCGGTTACCACCTGATCGAGGTGCTGAGCCGCGGCGAGAAGCAGGATTCGCCGCTCGCCGACCGGTGGAAGGAGGTAAAATACCGGTGTCAGTCGCTGTTGCGCTCGGTCTTCAACGCCCGGCGCTAGGCGGCACGCGAAGCCCTTACGGGTCACCGCCGCACCAGGCTTGCCTGTTTCATACTCAACCCAACCGCTTCGCAGGGGCTCATGGCGTAGCCGGCGCGCTGTGCTGAGAGTCAATGGTAAGCGATTTCGGTTTGGCTGCCCTGCTCCGGGCGTTCGTCCAACCGCTGACTTCGGCCCCACCACGAGATGAGCTTGTGGCTGAGCTTGGCGGCGGTCATATCGGAGACACCGGATGGGTCGGGCACCAGCTCGACGAGGTCACAGCCACGCAGCGCCAGGCGTTGATTGAACAGGCAAGCCTCAATGATGGCCAGCACTTGGTACCAGGACAATCCACCGGGTTGCGGCGTGCCGACCCCGGGAACCGCCCCGGGGTCGAACGCGTCCATGTCGATCGTGAGCCAAACCGGACCACTCAGGCCCGCAAGCGCATCGAGCAGGGAACGCCAGTGCTCCGGGTGTTGCAGCTGCCGATCGAGAAAGCAGCGGATGCCCGGATCACCCTCGATGCGCGCCGCCTCCTCGTCGAGCAGGGAACGCACCCCGGCCATCAGGATCTCGTGACCGGCTTCACGGACGTGGTGCATGGGGCAAGCGTGGCTAAACGGCGTGCCTTCGAATTCCCGGCGCAGGTCGGCATGGGCATCGAGCACCACGACGGTCCCCGGCTCGGACATACGCCCGGATACCAGAGCGGGAGTAATCGAGTGTTCGCCGCCGAGCGCCAGCAGTAACGGACGGCTTGGCAGCGCAGCCGAATAGCGCTGCAGGCGGCGGTGAAATGCATCCTCTTCCTCGCTTGGGCCTCTTTCGAAAGGGGGCAACACGGTGATGCCCATATGCTTGAATGGCGACCAGCGCTGGTCTTCATCGTAGTATTCGAGCTGCTCGGTCGCTGCCAGAATCGCCGCGGGTCCGCCCGCCGTTCCCGGCTTATAGCAGACCGTGCGTTCGTAAGGGACCGGCAACACGACCACATCGGTGTCCTCGAGCGAGCGGTTCGGCAACAGCTGGTAGCGCGGTTCGGGCATCTCACTTCCTATCCGATGCGTTGAAGATCCGCGAACGAAGCCGCGCTGGGAAGGAGAAAGCCCCCGCCAGCGCCATCGGCCCAGTTGCCGGCAGCGCAAGTCGCCGCTGCCTCCCGCGCTCGTCAAAAAGCTGCAGCGGCGGCACATCCGGGTTGGGCAGCGGCTCGTCGGAGGCAATCACATAGCTCCACAGATGGTAAAAGCTCGGCACCACGATGGCGTAGCTTGCCGCATGGCGGAATTCCGCTTCCAGGGTGGCACGAACCCAGCGGTGACCTTCGACTTGGCTGGCGCTAAGACCGCCCGCCTGAGTCGCGAGCACCGCCCCGTCGTTGAGGTGATCACGCAACTTGGCATAGAACTCGCGGCTATAGAGCGTGGCCGCCGGCGAATGCCGGTCCGAGAAATCGACCAAATCGCCGATAACGACATCGAAGCGCGCGCCGCTCTCGCGCAGGTAGTCGTTGATATCGCGGCATTGCAGATCCAGGCGGGGATCCGCGAACGCCTCCCGGTTCCACTCGCCGAGGTGGCGCCGGCAGAGCTCGACGAACTCCCGGTCGATATCCACCATGACCACCCGCTCGACACTCCGATGCCGCAGCACCTCCCTCGCCGTCGCCCCTTCGCCACCTCCCATGATCAGCACGTCGCGCGGCGCCGGGTGAACAAGTAGCGCCGGATGAACGAGCGCCTCGTGATAGATGGCTTCGTCGGACTCGCAGGACTGGATGTCACCGTCGAGTACGACGCAAATCCCGTGCGCCGGGGAACGGAAAAAGAGGTACTCCTGATAATCCGTCCGCCCCTGAGCGAGCACCTCGACAATCGGGCGGGTCACCCGATCGCCATCATCGCTGTTCTGGCTGTAGCTCAACATGCTCAGAGCACTCCCACGGCGTCCGGCACGCGCCGCAGCTGCAACGTCAGGCGTGGGTCTGTCGGAGGGACTTCATAGCCGTCAGTGAAAAGGTGCCCGATGACGCGGCGGATCAGCTCGCCGTCTACGCCCCCCGGCGAACCGTCACGGTGCAGCGCGAGCAGTGTCATGGGCTGCATCGCCACTGCGCTGCCGTAATGAGGGATTTCATAGTCCAACGCCAGCCGACGAAATCCCAATGACTGGTAAAATCGCGCGGCTCCTGCCTTGGCTTCGACGAACAACCAGGCCGGGGCGGGCCGGCTCCGAAAGCCGCAAACCGCATCGCGCAGTAATCTTTGCCCCAAACCGCGGCCGCGCAGTGGCTCGCGCACGGCCAGAAACGTCAGCACAGCGTAGTTCAGTACCGCGACCTGATCGAGCAGATGGAAGCCGGCAACCGGCTCATCGGCGCAACGCAACACCGTGAGCCGATAGCGCCCACTGCAGACTCGGCTCGCAATCCTGGACAGCGGCTCACGTTCCCAAACCGGAAAGGCTTGCTCGTACAATCGGGTAAACGCCGACCAATCCCGACCGCGGCAGCATGCTACGGCCGCCAGCGTCCCCTCATCACGCATGGCTTTCGTCATTACTTGTTTGCAGCTCCCTCGCTCGGCTCGCCGCTTGCGCTCGAGCTGCGCCGCCTCAGACCACGTCCATCCAAGCGGGTGAAACGATTCGGCATTGAACCACTCTAACCTCACAGCACGACGTACCGACAGTGTACCAAGATCACGTGGCGCGGATTACACGGTTCCCCCTGGGACGCTGATTGATTACACTTGGCCCGGCATTGCGCATCCAGCCTCGGCATTCGCCTCGCCAAGCGCGACGCTACCGGTCTTACTCGTAAACCATCCAACGGACCATGACCTCGAATCTTGTGTCCCTGTTGACACCGCAGTTACCGGACAAACCGGGGCAACGCCTGGATTGGTACGATCTGCCCGGCGCCGCGCCGGCACTGGCCATCGCCAATGCGGCCGGGCCGAATCTGACGCTGGTTGCCACGGCGAGCTCGCAATTGGCGCAGCAACTGGAAACGGAGCTGCGCTTCTTCGGCGGGGAATCGCTCGATGTGCAGATCATGCCGGATTGGGAGACCCTCCCATACGACGTATTCTCGCCGCATCAGGATATCGTCTCGCAACGCCTGCTCACGCTTTACCGCCTGCCCGCCGTACGACGCTCGGTGCTCATTGTCCCCGTCGCGACGTTGATCCAGCGCATCGCCCCGGCGAACTACTTGGAGGGGCGCGCCTTTGTTCTTCGCGCCGGCGAGAACATGGTGCTCGATGACATGCGCGCGCGCCTGGAGCGCGCCGGCTACCGGTGCGTCTCCCAGGTCATGGAGCATGGCGAGTTCGCCGCGCGGGGCTCGATCCTGGATTTGTTCCCCATGGGCAGCGATGCGCCTTTTCGAATCGATCTGTTCGACGATGAGATCGACTCCATTCGCACCTTCGATCCGGAAAGCCAGCGCAGCCGCGAGCGCATCGATCACATCGAGTTGCTGCCGGCGCGCGAGTTCCCCACCGACGAGGAGGCGATCACCCGCTTCCGCGGCAATTATCGCCGGCTCTTCGAGGGCGATCCCACCGCCGGCCTGATTTACCGGGAAGTGAGCGCCGGGCGCCTGCCCAACGGCATCGAGTACTACTTGCCGCTGTTTTTCGACGAGACGGCAACGCTCTTTGACTATCTGCCCAGCGACACGATCACCGTGCTCGTCGGGGAGGTGAGCGCGGAACTCGAAGCGAATTGGCGGCATATTCAGGAACGCTATGAGCAACGCCGCCATGACCGGGAGCGCCCCGTGCTTCCGCCCGGCTCGCTTTATCTCGCGCCCGACGAGCTGCGCGCGCGGCTCAAGCATTTCCGCCGGGTGGGCTGTCATGAGCATGCGCCCGAGGACGGCCGCTCCGGTCGGATCCGATTTGCCGCCACTGCGCTGGGCGACCTGCGCATGGAACCGCAACAGGCCGAACCGCTGGGGCGAGTGAAGCAGTTCGTGCAGGGCTATTCCGGGCGAGTGCTGTTCATTGCCGAATCTGCCGGTCGGCGCGAGGATTTATTGGCCCGCCTGCAAGGCATTGCGATCCAACCTCAGCCCGTCGAAGGCTGGTCCGACTTCCTGAACCAGAAGGCCCGGTTCGCGATTGCCGTCGCCCCGCTCGAGGCCGGCGTGCAGCTCGATGAACCGCCGCTCGCGCTGATTCCGGAGGCGGCCCTGTTTGCCGGCCGGGTCCAGCAACGGCGCCGCCGTCAGCCCGCCGAGCGCGACCCGGAAACGATCATCCGTGATTTGACCGATCTCCACCTCGGCGCGCCGGTGGTACACAAAGACCACGGCGTGGGTCGCTACCGCGGGCTGCAGATCATCGAAGTGGGCGGCTTGGCCACGGAGTTCCTAACGATCGAATACGCCGGCGGCGACAAGCTCTACGCTCCGGTCTCGGCGCTGCACCTGGTCTCGCGTTATACGGGGATGGATCCCGAGAACGCACCACTGCACCGCCTCGGTGGAGAACAATGGGAGCGGGCGCGCCGACGCGCCGCGGAACGCGCCCGTGACGTCGCCGCCGAGCTGCTGGAAATCTATGCCCGACGGGCCGCGGCGCAAGGACACGCCTTCCACTGCCCCCGTCACGAATATGAGGCCTTCTCCAGCCAGTTTCCCTTCGAGGAGACCCCTGATCAGCAGCAAGCCATCGACGCCGTGCTCGGCGACCTGGAATCAAGCCAGCCCATGGATCGCGTCGTCTGCGGCGATGTCGGCTTCGGCAAAACCGAAGTGGCGATGCGCGCCGCGTTCATGGGCGTGCAGGACGGTCGCCAAGTCGCGGTGTTGGTTCCCACCACCCTCCTTGCTCAGCAGCACTACCGCAACTTCCGTGACCGCTTCGCCGACTGGCCCGTACGGATCGAACAGCTCTCGCGCTTTCGCAATCACAAAGAACAAGCGGCCGCACTGCAGGACCTGGCGGCAGGCAAGGTGGACATCGTCATAGGCACCCACAAGCTGCTGCAGGACAGCGTGCGTTTTAAAAACCTGGGCTTGCTGATCATCGATGAGGAGCATCGCTTCGGGGTCCGGCAAAAGGAGAAGCTAAAGAGCCTGCGGGCGAACGTGGACGTGCTCATGCTGACCGCGACGCCGATTCCGCGAACCCTGAACATGGCGCTTTCGGGAATCCGTGACTTGTCGATCATCGCAACGCCCCCGGCACGTCGGCTCGCCGTCAAGACATCCGTCACGCAATGGAACGACGCGCTGATACAGGAAGCCTGCCTGCGCGAGCTGCATCGCGGCGGTCAGGTCTACTTCCTGCACAACGAGATCCGCAGCATTGAGCGCATCGCGCGTCAGATCAGCGACCTGATCCCCGACGCCCGTGTGCGCATCGCCCACGGTCAGATGCGCGAGAGCCAGCTCGAACGCGTTATGTCGGATTTTTACCATCAACGATTCAACGTGCTGGTCTGTACGACCATTATCGAAAGCGGCATCGACGTCCCCAGCGCGAACACGATCATTATCAACCGCGCCGATCGCCTGGGGCTGGCGCGACTCTACCAGCTGCGCGGTCGGGTCGGGCGCTCCCATCATCGCGCCTACGCCTACCTCATCGCCCCGCCGCAGAGCTTGATGACTCCGGACGCAGTCAAGCGCCTGGAAGCCATTGCCTCGCTGGAGGATCTCGGCGTCGGCTTTTCCCTCGCCAGCCATGATTTGGAAATCCGGGGTGCCGGCGAACTGCTCGGCGATGAGCAAAGCGGCCAGATTCAGGAGGTCGGGTTTGCTCTTTATGCCGAGCTGCTGGAACGTGCCGTGCGAAGCCTACGTGCCGGGCGCGAGCCCGTGCTCGATAGCCAGAGCGGAGGCACTCCCGAGGTGGATCTGCGCATCCCCGCGCTGCTGCCGGAGGATTACCTGCCGGATATTCATGCCCGGCTGGTGATGTACAAACGCATCGCCAGCGCACGGAGCGAGGAGGCGCTGCGGGAGTTGCAAGTGGAGATGATCGATCGTTTCGGTCTTTTCCCCCAGCCGGTCAAAAATCTGTTTCGCCAAGCTGAGATCAGGCTGCGTGCCGAGCGCATCGGAATCATCAAGGTCGAGGCTGGCCCGCGGGGTGGGGCCTTGGTCTTCGGCGCGCAGCCCGATGTCAGCCCGGCAACACTCGTCCGGCTGATCCATGAAAATCCTAAGACTTATCGCCTCGAAGGCCAGGAACGATTGCAGTTCCGTGAGCCGATGGAAGACGCCGAACAGCGGATCACGATCGTCACGAAGCTCCTGGACACGCTGGCGGAGCGGGAAGCCGCCTAAGCCTATGGATCACCCACGCCATCTCATCCACCGCTTCGCGGCAACGCTCGCACTAGGCCTCGTCGTGGTCTGCGCCCCAGCCAGCGCGCAGAATGCGTACGCCGTGGAGGTGGTCATCTTCCGCCATTGGGAAGCCCCAGGCGACGATGCGGAGTTTTGGCCCGACCGCCCACCGCCGATCGTGCGTCTCGCAACGCAACGCCTGATCACGCTGGGCCCGCCCACAGTCGACGATCGCGATACTTCGGCATTCAGCCGACTGCCGGATGCGAAGCTGCATCTCGCCGGAATCCATGAACGCCTGACGGACTCCTCGGATTACGAGGTCCTACTGCACATCGGCTGGCGGCAACCGGCTTCGCAAGCCGACCGCTCCGCTGCGATCCTGCTGCCGCTGAATGGGTCCCAACCCCCGTCGGCTGCGGTGGAAACCAGCGCCTCAAAGACACCCTCGAGCCAATCCCCGTTCGATCATCTGCCGCAAGGCACTCGGCTCTGGGGAACGTTGCGACTGGTCCAAAAACGCTATCTGCACTTTGAGGCGGATTTGCGCTATCGCCGCGACGGCATCGGCGGGGCAGCCGCGGAGGAAGCGGCGCAGGTCTATTCAATGACCCAAAGCCGCCGCATGCGCCCGGGAGAGATCCACTATCTCGACCATCCCGTGCTCGGTCTCATGGTACAGGCACGGAAGCTAAATCCGGAGCGCGATCTCAAACACAATTGAGCGGCGAGCGCATCGCTGGAGAAGCGGGCGAGCCAATCGCCTGGACGGGGCGTGCGTGGCTGACTCGTAAGTATTCAACAGCCACCGCGATCGTTGATCCAGCGTAGGTATCGCCGCCGGCTGCCGCGCGTCACAGCCTGTGGATCAGCTCGGTCAGCAGTCGGCGCACGTGCCCCATTCCCGTGCGCAAGGTGCTCTCGATCTCCGCCATCTCGACCACCTTCTGCCCGTGCAGCCCCGCCCCCCAATTCGCCACGACCGCGCAGGTCGCATAGGGAAGCTCCAATTCCCGCGCCAGTGCCACCTCCGGCATACCCGTCATGCCGACCATCGAGCAACCGTCGCGCGCCATGCGACGAATCTCGGCAGCGGTCTCCAGCCGCGGACCCTGTGTCGCTCCGTAAGTCCCCCGCTCCACTGCTTCGATTCCCACAACGCGTGCGGATTCGACCAGCAACGCGCGCAGTCCGGCGTCGTAGGGCTGCGTGAAATCGACGTGTACGACCTGCGCGAGGTTCTCGCCGAAAAACGTATGATCCCGGCAATAAGTGTAATCGATGATCTGATCGGGAAATACCAGCCGCCCCGGGGCCATATCCTCGGCAATGCCTCCAACGGCCGCAACGGCCAGGACCCAGCTGGCGTTCAGGCGTTTGAGCGCCCATATATTGGCGCGATAATTGACCTTATGGGGAGGAATGGTGTGGCCGGAGCCATGGCGGGCGAGAAACATGACCGGTTTACCGTCCAGCACGCCGTGGGTGATGGGCCCCGAAGGCTCGCCATAGGGCGTGTGCACCATTTCACGGCGTTCGATCTCCAGCCCATTGAGAGAAGTCAACCCCGTCCCGCCGATGATGGCAAGCGTCATACACGGGCTCCTTGCGCTGTGATGGGAAGCAGGAGGCGACACTTCCGGCCCGACAGACGACGGCTCAGTCCTCGAGTTCCCGCTTGACGGCGTAAATTCCGGTCAGGTTCCGAAAATAGCCCTTGTAGTCCATGCCGGCACCGAATACGTACCGGTCATCGACATTCAAGCCGTAGAAATTGGCCTCGAACCCTTCGAATCGACGGTCATGGCGCTTGTTCACCAACACGGCTGCGAGCACCTCGTGCGCGCCGGCTTCATAGCATTCGTCAATGATTCCGGCCAAAGTGCGCCCCTCATCGAGAATATCATCGACGACGAGCACCGTACGCTCGCGCAATGACGTCTGCGGCCGCGCGAGCCAGACCAGATCCGAGCCGCGGGTCGAGCGGTGGTAGCGGGTTGCGTGAATGTAATCCACTTCCAGCGGAAATTGCAGGCGCGGCAACAGCTTGCCGAGTGGGACGAGCGCACCGATCATCACCCCGAGAATCACCGGCATGGATCCGCCGAGCTCCGCTTCGATTCCTTCGGCCATGTGGTCGAGCGCCCGCTCGACGTCTGCCTCGGTATGAATCCGGTCAGCGGTCCGGAGCACCTCATCCAGGCGCGAAGGGGTCACCTGCTGCTGCGTCGCCATTTAACCGTCCCGCTGTTCAGTAGGAAAGTGCAACTGTATCGTCGTCCATGGCCTCGCTGATGACATAGGCGCCGCCCACCGTCTCGCTGATTTCAGGGATCAAATCACTGCCCCACATATCGATCGTGGTGGATGAGACTTTGAATACCACTCCCGCGGTATCCGCCTCACGAATCAAATCGTAGACGGTCTTGTCCGCACTCTGGTGGATGCGCAGATGTTCGGCCACGCCACGCAAGGCAAGTCGTCCGGAGATTCCGCTGAAAACGACCTCCACATCATACTCCATCGTTGCAGCGACCGCCGCCTGCAGTACCGGTGCCCCGAGCTCAGGGCCGTTCGTCGGGTCGGTATTCACCATGATTATGAGCAGCTTATTTGCCACCGAGGCTTCCCCCAACGCTTACGCCCTGGCCAAAAGAGCCAGAATTATAGGTGTCGCGTTGCTGGGAAACCACCCCCCGTGACGCGGTCCCCACCGCCGTTTGCTCCGAGGCGCGTGTGGACCGCCTGAGGCCAGTCGCGGCCGCCGCTGCCCTTATTGCGGCGAGTCTTCGCAAAGCCGCAGCGCCAGTGTCACCGCCGAACGCCGACGCGGGCCGCGTTCCCGCGCTAGGGTATCGTCTCGTTGCTTACCACGCAGGCCGGCCAGGCGCGCGGAGGAATCCGCACGCTCGATATTCGGAATGCGCTCCAGGAGGTCTGCCGCGGCGTCCACCGCGTTGCCGAGCAACAACAAATCACAACCCGAGGCGAGAGCCGCGCTGACGCGCTGGTGCACATCGCCCTCGCCAGCCGCGGCCTCCATGCCCAGATCGTCACTGACAACGGCCCCCGCGAAACCGAGCCTTGTTCGCAGCACATCGCCTATCCAAAAGCGGGAGAAGGTGGCTGGCCGCTGGTCCACCCGTGGATAGCATACGTGGGCCGTCATGACTCCTTCCAATCCGGCCGCGATCAGCCGGTCGAATGGGACTAGATCCTCCCTGACAATGGCCTCCAGGGAACGCTCGTCCACGGGTAACTCATGGTGGGAATCGGCAACGACGGCCCCGTGACCGGGGAAGTGCTTGCCAACCGCAGCCATCCCAGCCTCGCGCATCCCTCGTATCCAGCCAAGCGCAAGCTCCGAGACCGCTTGCGGGCAATGGTGAAACGCCCGATCGCCGATCACCTGGCTCACCCCACGCTCGACATCGAGCACGGGAGCAAAACTCAAATCGACGCCGCTGGCGCGAAGCTCCACAGCCATCAGCCAGCCAAGCGATTCGGCGGCGGCAACCGCCTCAGCGCGGTTTTGCTCGTAGAGCCTGCCGAGACGGCCGGCCCCCGGCAGCGCCGTGAATCCGTTGCGAAAGCGCTGAACACGGCCACCTTCCTGGTCGACCGCAACAAGCAACGGCGGGCGGCGGATCGCGTGAATGGCCTCGGTAAGCTGGCTCAATTGTTCCCGGCAGGCGTAGTTGCGGGTGAACAAAAGCACGCCGCCAATGCGGGGATCACCCAGCAGCTCGCGCTCCTCCGGGCTCAGCGAGAGACCGCGAATACCGACCATCACAGGCCCCAAGGGCATGATGTTCCTAGCGCTCAGCGTATAATCCTTATGAAGAGTGACACGCAAGTCATTGCATTAGCTCATTTTGACGTGAGTGCTTGGCAGCCGGCGTGCGAGCACCCGCGCGGCTGTGGCGGTGGGGTGAGGCCATGCAAACCCTGCGCTCCGACATCGCGCAATCCGGGCAGCGAGTGATGCAACGATCGGTGAACGGATTAGCGCTCAGACGACTTTGAGCCGCGGTCGCCTGCCGATGAGCTGAAGGCCGACCACAACCCGTACGCCGCGGGCATCCCGCTCCTGCGGATAGCCGTAATACTCCAACCGCTCGAGAAATGCTTCGCACCCGACAGCACGATCGTTGTTCTCGGTCCGCGTCCAATCCTTGTAAGCATCGTAGAACACCTCGGCCGGGGTCCGCCTGGTGGCAGACCGGCGGCACTGGGTCTCGATGAACTGGGCGATCTGATCCAACGCCGCCTGCTGCTGAGTGGCATCCAATCGCGTCTGCTCGGAGGCCTCGTCAACCAGCGCGAGATCGACGGCAACCCGGCCTTCCGGGCACGGGTAGCACTTTGCACCGTGCTTGGCCACGAGTTGGTCAAAAATACCGCGACTGAGCGGGCGATCTATACCCTCGCTCTGCGACCACTGCTGATACGCTTCCCAAAGCTCTGGCAACGGTGTTCTGGCATGTTGGGACAGATAGCACTGAGTCTCGATGAACCGGATCACCGGGCTGACGGCATCGGCAATGAAGTCGTGCACGCATGGGAGCCATGAGATGGGCTTGGCTCCACTGGACGGCGGTTCATGAACAAACGCCGCCCCAGCCTCGGTGGGCGCCCAGCCAGACTGCCCGGCACGTCGTTCCTGGAGCTCGGCCTCGACCAGGATTTCATTCACCTGCCGAGGGGTCAGACCGTAAGGTTTGCCGAGCTCCGTAGGTGAAACGCCACCAGGATTCTCTTGGGTTGGCATAATGCTATTCCCTCCTGAGTTTCCGCCCACCCGGGGCCGGAAAAGCTCGACCTCAGTCCAATAGGCCACCGTAATCGGAACGAATCATTGAGCCTGCGCAAGCGGTAGTGATCCGCCGCTTGCCTGTTCATTTTGACCTTCTCTCTATACAGGATGCTGAATGCGCATCAAGATAACATGTTGAACCAACAACTAGCCTTCGATCAAAACCCGCGTGCCCGGCGTTACAAGCTCGAAAAGTTCAACGATGTCAGCGCCTTGCATTCTAATGCAACCTTTGGAGACCGGCGACCCCAAAGCCGAATCGGGCGCTGCGCCATGGATATAGATAAAGCGGCGCATCGTGTCCACCTCCCCCAAGCGGTTGAAGCCGGGTTCGAGACCGCTTAGCCAAAGAATCCGGGTCAGGATCCAGTCGCGCTTGGGGTGGCGCACGGCCAGTTCACGGGTATAAATCTCGCCCGTTGGCCGGCGGCCGACGAATACGGCGCCCAGCGGCTGGTTTGCCCCGATCCGGGCGCGGACCGCATGCCAACCCCGCGGGGTACAACCACTGCCGTTGCGCTCACCCACCCCGTTCCGCGCGCTTGATATGGAGTAGCTGCATAGCCGTTGACTTGCGCGGTAAAGATGAAGCTGCTGGGTACCGATCTCGACACGGACCCAGCGCGCGTCACCCTTAAAACCCGGCTCGCTCCGCCTCTGTCCAGTCACGATACGGATAGTCCACCAGGTTGACGTTGTAGTAGCGCAGCAGATGGGATACTTCGTGGCCGGCCCAGGCAGGAACCGTGAAATGCTCCTCAGGGTGATTCAGCTCGACCTCAGCGACGACCAGCCCCGCGTTGTTGCCTTCAAAGCAGTCCACCTCCCAGACGTGAACTCCCACGCGGACCCTGTAGCGCACCTTTTCGATCAATGGCTTGTGGCAGAGCTCTGCAAGCATTTCGTGACCGTCGCGGGCCGGGATCGCGTAATCATATTCCCGACGGGAGACGCTCATCGTAGCGCTTTTGATGTTGAGCCAAGCCTGTTCTCCGGCGATGCGTACACGTACGCTGCAGGTGCTGCAGCCGATGAGGTAGCCTTGTTTGTAGGTCACCCCATCGTCGGACTCGCGCCGCCAGTCGTCGGAAACCACCAAGAACTTGCGCTCAATCTCCGTGGCCACTGACACCTCCCTATTGCGCGATCGGCAACTCAGCCTATTCTAACCGGTACACGCGAAAGTGCAGCCCGCCCGGTTCGCGAGGCGCGAGCAACGAAGACCCCGCATCGGGCGGATTCCCGGGTACCCCTACCGGGCGCACCGAGGCGGGGCGCTGGTTGTTCGCATGAAATAAGTAAGGCCTTTGACAAGCCAAGCGCTGCAATCGCCATGGGTTTGCGGAAAGACCGGGTTTGCGGAAAGACCGAACGCCGGCAGGCGCTCGTGGCGAGCGTACTATGGCTATGCCAAACGGTGGGTGATGCGTATCGTGAGCGCGCCCGGCGCGGGAATTTGCATTGTTCTCGCGCCGCGCAGCCAGGATCACCGGCTGGAAGTGAGGACATGAACCCCACCGATTGGATAGACGTCTCGGTTCCTGTCCACGACGGGATGGTGCACTGGCCGGGTGATCCGGACGTGCGGGTGCGCCGATCACACGCTATTGAGCGCGGCGACCCGGTCAATCTGATGCAGCTCTCGATGAGCGCGCATACCGGCACGCACATGGATGCACCCGTCCACTACCTCCCCGGCGCATCCACCATGGATGCGCTTCCGTTTGCGGCGACCATTGGGCGAGCGCGAGTGGTGGTGCTCGACACGCCGGGCCCGATTTCGCCGCACTTGCTGGAATCCGCCGACATCCAAGCCGGCGAACGGCTGCTGCTCAAAACGCGCAATTCGGACCATCCCTGGCCCCGGCGCGAGTTCGCTGCCGATTTCACGGCATTGAGCGCTGCCGCGGCGCGCTGGCTCGCCGAGCGACGGATACGGCTGCTCGGTATCGATTACTTGTCAGTGGGTCCCTGCAACGAGGAGGGTGACGAAGTGCATCGTGCGCTATTGGCCGCCGGCATATGGATTATCGAAGGCCTCGATTTGCGCCCGGTAAAAGCCGGCCTCTATGAGCTTCTTTGCCTGCCGCTTCGCCTTGCCGGCGCCGACGGCGCGCCGGCGCGCGCCCTGCTTCGCCCCTTAGCATCGAATCGGGAAGAAGGCGCACGGGGCTGAATCGCGGCCGGCATCAGGACCACAACGCTCCCGCGAGGCAACGTTAGCGGCCAGCGCACAGCGAAGCAACGCGCCCGGCGCAGGTGGCGTCGCCTCGCTCCTTTGCCTCCACCGAGCGTGGAAATGGCGTGATCCGTCGCCGCGCAGGCGGGACGCTCGGCGCTCACAGTTGGTATGATGCAATCGGCCTCGGCGCCTGCCTCGCGGCCCGCGCTCGAACGCGCGGGCAAATGGCCAAAGGGCAGGAGGGCCGCCAGGCCAACGCCTATTTATAACCGAAGGAGTCGCCTGACGATGAAGAAGCTCGTCTTGCTCAGGCACGGCCAGAGTACCTGGAACCTGGAGAACCGCTTCACTGGCTGGCAAGACGTCGATCTGAGCGAGCAAGGCCGGGAAGAAGCATACGAGGCCGGACGGTTACTTGCCGGTCATGATTTCCGCTTCGACTGGGTATACACCTCCGTTCTCAAGCGGGCGATTCGCACGACCTGGATTACGCTCGACGCACTGGATCAGATGTGGGCACCCATCACCAACGACTGGCGGCTCAATGAACGGCACTACGGAGCGCTCACCGGCCTCAATAAGGCCGAAACCGCCGCGGAATACGGCAGCGAGCAGGTTCACGTCTGGCGGCGCAGCTACGCCACTCCACCGCCACCGATGACCGAGGACGACCCACGCCACCCCCGCTTCGAGCCGCGTTATGCAGGGCTGCGCCCGAAAGTGCTGCCTTCGACCGAATCGTTGAAAAGTACTCTGGAGCGGGTGCTCCCGTATTGGCAGGGCAGCATCATACCGCGCCTGCGGGAGAACAAGACCCTGCTCGTCTCCGCCCACGGCAACAGCCTGCGTGCCCTGATCAAACACCTCGACACGGTCAGCGACGAGGCGATCCCCGGGGTGGAAATCCCCACGGGCGAGCCGCTCGTCTATGAGCTCCGGGACGATCTGAGCGTGCTGCAAAGCTATTATCTTCGCGAGTGCGTATGATGGGGCGATGCGCCGCGGGTAGCGGCGAGACGCGCTTGACCACGCGGCAGGGGGCGACTAAGTTCACGTTGGATTTGAGCCGGAAACCGCAACCATGACTGAAAACCGCCGCATCGCCGTCATCACGGGCGCCAACCGCGGGCTGGGTCTGGAAACCGCACGACAGTTGGCGCGGCGCGGCTATAAGGCCGTGCTCACCAGCCGCGATGCCGTACAGGGAAAAGCGGCGGCCGACAAGCTCCAGGGCGAGGCCCTGGGCGTTGGCTACCACCCACTCGATGTCACTCGCGCCGATAGCGTGCAGCGCCTCACCGAGTTCCTGGACAACGCGTTCGGGCGGCTCGATATACTGATCAACAATGCCGGCATTTTCCCGGAACAGGCGCTCGCGCAGGGCGCTCGCGGCGCGCCGAGCGTGCTCGAAATGCCTCTGGAATCGCTGCGCGAGAACCTTCAGACCAATACGCTCGGCGCGCTGCGTCTGATCCAGACATTTGTGCCCATAATGCGCCGTCGTGACTACGGGCGCATCGTCAACATCTCCTCCGGCTACGGCCAACTCGCACGCATGGAGCGCGGCTTCCCCGCCTATCGCCTATCCAAGGCGATGCTCAATGTCGTCACCTGCCTGGTCGCGGCGGAACTGGAGTCCGAGAACATCAAGGTCAACTCGGTAGACCCCGGCTGGGTGCGCACTCGCATGGGAGGCGCACAAGCGACGTACAGCCCGGCTGAAGCGGCCGAATGGGTGGTCGAAGCGGCAACGCTGGGCGACGACGGGCCAAGCGGCGCATTTCTGAAACACGGCCAGCCCACCGACTGGTAACGATGGTCATGGGCGAATCATGCCGGCTATGATCCGGTTGTTGCTGGCTTTGCTACTCCTCGGGGTGGGCACGCCGCTTGCCGTCATTGCCTACAATCACCCGCCGTTGCGCTCGAGCCCGGGGCCGTTGGCCCGCTTGCACACCTACCTCACCCGCCATGTCGTGCAGACCGAGGCCGATTCGGCCTATCCCGAACGAAGACTGCAGGTTTACCCCCACCCCGCGCAAGCCGTGCTCGAAGCCGCCGTTGCCGCCGCACGCGCCAACGGCTGGGAGATACGCCGCATCGATCCCGGGAATCATTACCTGCACGCGGTGGCGATGACACCGTTGTGGCGTTTCAAAGACGATGTCGAGGTTTGGGTAAAAACGACCGAAAACGCTGATAGCGCGCTGCGCTTGCGCTCGGCGTCGCGTATAGGGGCGGCGGATTTCGGTGCCAACACCGCGCGCATCGTGCGCCTACGACAGCAAATCGAGCAGCGGCTCTGATTGTCACCACGCATCGCGCGATTGCTGAAAAGCACGAATTGCGAAAGGCAGGGTCGCGCAGCGACGAGCCGGGGTGATGGCATGGCTGTTATAATTCGTTGCGGCAAACGCCGATTCAGCCCCGCGGCCGGCGTTTGCAGCGCCTTCGAGCCGACCGCGCACGCCGCCGGGATCGAGAGGTGGACATGAGCGTGGATGCCCCGATTCTCAGACAACCCACGGCGCGGGATCTCCAGCACAGCAACATAGCGCGGTACCAAAACTGGCTCACGGCGCAGGGTCATGGGCCATTCCAGAGTTATCAAGAACTCCATGAATGGTCTGTGCGCGATCTCGAGCGATTCTGGGAGAGCATCTGGGATTTTACCGGCGTGCTCGCAAGCCAGCGCCATAGCCGCGTGCTCGGCGAGCGGCATATGCCCGGCACCGAGTGGTTCCCCGGAGCAAAGCTCAATTTCGCTGAAAATCTCCTGCGCGAGGCGCTGTACGGCGACCCGGGCAGACCCGCGATTACGGCCCTCTCCGAATCCCGCTCCCGGCGACAATTGACCTATGGCGAGTTGTCTGGCGAGGTCGGTGCCTTTCAGAGCTTTCTGCGGGCGCAAGGGGTAAAAACGGGCGACCGCGTCGCTGGCATCGTCGCCAACACGCCAGAGGCGCTGATTGCGATGCTCGCCACGGCCGCGCTCGGGGCCATCTGGTCGTCGGTCTCGCCGGAATTTGGCGTCAACGCTATTCTGGACCGCTTCGGTCAGATCGAGCCAAAACTCCTGATAGCGGACAACGGCTATGTTCACGGTGGCAAGGCATTCGTCCGCCTCGACCAGGTGCGCGCCCTGCAGCGGCGGATGCCTTCGGTCACGGCCGTCGTTCTCATCGACAACCTATCCGGTCCGCCCTTTCCGGAAGAGCCGCAATTCCTGCGCTGGGACGACGCGCTGGCCGAGGGACGGGGGCATCGGCCGACTTTCGAGCAGCTGCCTTTCGCTCATCCGCTCTACATCCTCTACTCCTCCGGCACCACCGGGGTACCGAAATGCCTCGTCCACGGCGCCGGCGGCACCCTGCTGCAGCATAGCAAGGAGCTGATACTCCACGCTGACATTGGCTCAGGGGAGACGTTTTTCTATTACACGACCACGGGTTGGATGATGTGGAACTGGCTCGTCTCCGGACTACTGACGGGGGCGGAATTGATCCTCTTCGACGGCTCGCCGGCCTACCCCAGCCTGGATGTCCTCTGGGCGCTGGCCGAGCGCGAGCGCATAACGCATTTCGGCACCAGCGCCAAATTTCTCGGCAGTTGCCGTAATGCTGGTCAGAGACCGGGCCAAGCACACGAGCTCGAGCGGCTTCGAGTGATTTTTTCCACCGGCTCACCCTTGCTCCACGAGGATTTCGACTACGCTTATCGAGCCATCAAAACCGATGTGCTGCTCGGCTCGATCGCCGGAGGAACCGATATCGTCTCCTGCTTCGTGGGCACGAGCCCGACCCTGCCGGTTCGCCGCGGCGAGATCCAATGCAAGATGCTTGGTATGGACGTCAAAGCCTTCGACTCGAATGGGCATGAAATCGTGGGCGAACCAGGGGAGCTCGTCTGCACTCAACCGGCGCCGAGCATGCCAATCGGATTCTGGAACGATCCGGGCATGACGCGCTATCGTAAGGCCTATTTCGACACGTACCCCGGTGTCTGGGCCCATGGCGATTACATTACCTTCTATGCGCACGGGGGCTCGACGATTCACGGCCGCTCCGATGCCACGCTCAACCCTGGCGGCGTGCGTATCGGAACCGCGGAGATTTACCGGCCGGTGGAGACGATTCCGGAGATCGCAGACAGCCTCGTGGTAGGGCAACCTTGGCGGGAGGACATTCGGGTAGTCCTGATGGTCGTGCTCAATGAAGGCCACGAGCTCACCGACGCGCTGCGCGACAAGATACGCCAACGCATCTCCGAATGGGCCAGTCCGCGCCACGTACCGGCAAAGATCGTCCAGCTCGATGAGATTCCCTATACACGCAGTGGCAAGAAGGTCGAGCTCGCCGTCGCCAAGCTGTTGAGCGGCGACCCGATCGTCAATCGGGACGCACTCGCCAACCCCGGCTCGCTCGATAAGATCGCCACCATCAAGGAGCTGTTTTA
>NZ_JBXWZQ010000197.1:0-15751 GCF_059432795.1 Nitrococcus sp.
AACCGAATTTGCACGACTTCGGCGTGGCCGGTGCGTCCCGAGCAGACCTGCTGGTAGGTCGGGTCGGTAGTCTCGCCGCCCGCGTAGCCGGCGACGACCGCCTCGACGCCGCGTAGCTCCCGGTAGACGGCGTCGAGACACCAGAAGCAGCCGCCGCCCAGGGTGGCTTGATTCGATGCGTGCATGCCTTCTCCTGTCATGTGGACCGGCCAGCCGGCACTCCGCCCGCGCTCGCTAGTCGCAGGCCCGCGGACGGTCGAGCGGCCGCTCGGGCTCGGGGTTGGACGCGACGGCAGGCGCGGCCCCTTCCTCGGCGCGGCGATCGTGCTCCAGGGCCCAGCGTACCGACGGGAAGGCCAGCTCGTCGAAGGGAATTTCATCCCATCGAAACAGCCGGGCTTCCCTGGACTCGGGTCCGGGTTGCACATCGGGGCGCCGCAGCCGGGCGCGGAAGATAATCTGCACCAGATTGATCCGGGTGATGCTGTAGACGGCGATCAGCGGCCCCAACTCGAGCTCGGCCCGAGCTTCCTCCCAGGCCTCGCGCCGCACCCCGTCCTCCACGGACTCGTGCAACTCGAGGTAGCCGGCCGGCAAGGTCCAGTAGCCGCGGCGTGGCTCGATCGCGCGGCGGCAGAGCAGGACCCGGTGATTCCAATAACATACCGCGCCGACCACGATTCGCGGGTTTTCGTAGGCAATATAGCCACAATCCGGGCAAATCAGTCGTTGCCTGTCGTCACCCTCGGGGACGCGCTGAACCCTGGGGCCGGCGTCGTTGCAGTGATGATCGCTCATTCATTAGCAGCCTAGCACCGTGCTCCGGTGGGATGCACCTGCCGCATCGCGCGTGCGCTCGGTGCCGTGGCACCTATAACAAGCGCACGGAGTCCAGGAGACGGCGCACGGTCGGCACATAGGCGCCGAAGTAGTGGGGCTGCGCGCCCATATACAGGATCAGGTGCAGGCGGTTGTCGGGCGTAATCATTCCCGCCGCAAGCCCCTGATACGCCAAGCCGAGCTCGGAGTGGAAGGTCAGGTCGAAACGAAATCCGGGTTGATTGCCGAACCCGCCGGGCTGCAAACGCTTGGCCACGACATCGATCGCTCCCGATTGCTCCAGGGTGGCGGCAACCAGCTCCGCCACATCGTGAGCGCGCATGCCCTGACGGTATTCCGGCCAATGCTCCCGCCGCTGGGTGCGGGCGGGTGCTGGGAAGAGCGTATCTCCGTCGGCGATGTCCGCATAGAGGCGCAACTGCTGGAGCTGCGGTCCGTCCACGGTCCAGATCTGCAGCTTCTGGGCCTGCTCGCGGCTCCACTCGATCTGGGGATCGACCCGGTAGGCATCACCGATCTCGTTGCTCTCGCCGGGTTTGACGAGAATCGGATTGCCGCAGCCGGCCAGTAGCCCGGCGCCCAGAATCAGCAGCAGCAAGAGGCGGGCGCACACGCTCACGGCAGTCGCTCCAGGTAGGCCTTGATCATGGCCGCGTCATCGGGGGAGCCCGCCGCCTCGAGATAGCGTCGGAAGGCTTGCCGCGCCGCTGCCAGCTGATTGTCGCGCCACAGGACGCGCCCGAGCTCACGGTCGGTCTGCACGGGCGCGGCGGAATGATTCAGCGCCTCACGATAAGCTTCGATGGCACGCTGGAGGTCGCCCGGCTCGGCGCGCAGGCGAAATACCTCACCGCGATAATAGTAGAGCTCGCCGAGGTTCTCTCCCTGCTCGATGAGCCGATCGAGGACCACGCGCACGCGGCAGAGTCGCCGCGTTGCCAGTTCCATGCGCAGCCATTTGCCACGGTGCGAGAGCGTGGCGTCGAGAAAATCGCGGCGCCCGGTGGTGCCGTTCCTGCCGGAGCGCTCGGCGAGGGCTTGCAGGGTCTCGAGCCGCTCTTGCGACGGGGGGTGACTGGCGAACAAGGCCGGTGGACTCGGAAGGTCGCATTCGCGCTGCTCCTCGAGCAGATTCGCCCAGATCCTGGCGGCTTCCGCCGGGGCGTAGCCGGCCTGGTTCATCCACGCGAATCCCTGCCGGTCGGCCTCGGCTTCCTGTTCCCGCGAATAGGCCGCCAGATAGCCCTCGGCGATCAACCGCCCGATATCGCCGGCGCTGAAACCCACCGGTCCGGCGCTGACGACGCCGACGCCCCCGAGCAGCAGGCCGAACTGGGTGGCCAGCAGCAGGCCGGCGGTGCGGCGTGTCGTCTGAAACCGCTCCAGCGTGTGCCGCAGCACGTAGTGGGCGGTCTCGTGGGCGAGCACCGTGGCGAGCTGCGCCTCGTTCTCCACGCGCAGCAGCAGTCCGGTCCAGACCTGCTCGAAGCCATTGGGTGCCATCGAGGCGTTGAAGTCCGGCACCTGCATGGCATAGACGCGTATCTCCGGGCAGAAATCGCCGCTGACCCGACACTGCACGCGCGCGAGATAGGCCTCGAGCCCGGTTTCGTTGCTGCGCCTGCCGGACATTGCCGCGTTTTGCTCGGCCTGGCGCGAGGCGAGCCACAGACCCTCCTCGGAGATCTCCGTCGGCGGGCCTTTGCCGGCTTCCAGCTTCGGAACCTGAGCGGCGCATCCGGCGAGCAAGGCGGCGGAAATCAGCGCGGCGGGAACGGCAAGGGCTTTCATAGCGGCAGTCCCGCGAGCAGTTTCAGGCCGCGATTGTGAATACCGTCCGGGCGATTGACATCCAACGATTGACTCTGCAGCAGGTTGGTCCACACGACATCGCCGGTTTCGAGATCGACTAATGAAGCAAACCCCACGGCCTGGCTGGTGGGTTGGATGAATCCGAACAGAGCGAGGCTGGCCGCGGCGAGCAGGGCGCGTCCCGGCGTGGAGGTCGCCTGGCGGTAGATCAGAAAAAGCGCGTAATCGGCCGCATAATCGGCGCGAAGCGCGGCGACGCTTTCGCCGAGTGTCCAGTCGAGGCCTTCTTGCTTGGTGGGCAGCGACAGTTGCCGCCGTTGCTGAGGCGTATAGCGGTACGTCAAGATGGTCTGCAGCACCGTTTCGTGCAGCGCGAGCGCCTCGAAGTGCGCCTTGGCGTAGGGGACGACGCCCTCGGCACGGCGATAGCGGATCAGCGTGGCGCTACGGCTTTGCAGGGTATCCGCGACCGCATCGACCAGGCTCTGCTGCGCCGCGCTCGTCCAGTCCGCTCTTGGCAAGGGGAGGCCCGCCGTGGAGAGCTCCAGGATGGCGACGTCGACCGGCATGAGCAACACGCGCGCGGGACCGGAAGCCGGTCTGATTTTGTTGGCCACATACGGCTGGGTCTGCACGCAGGCACTGAGCGCGAGCACGAGCGCCACCGCGAGCGTCAGCGCTGCCGTCGCGCGCGTCAGTCGACCTCTTTCCGCCCGGTACCGTACGTGCATGGCGAAAACCCGTGGCGATTTTCTGCGACCGTTCACCTTTCTTAACGTAGCACGGCAGCGGGTTCAATCGATGCACGTTCCTCGCGCTCGAGACCGCTGATCCTGGCGGATAACAGTGCTGGGCACTCGATCGGCACGATTCGGCGTCCACTTGCGCGGCAAACGGGCGCGGAATTGCGCCGCAATTGGATATCTTCGGCATGGATTGCGGTCTAATAAGGAAAGTTTATGCCGGGATGGGTGCAACGGGGCGCCCCAGGGCGGCGGCTTCTGGATGTGCCTCGATCAAAAGCAACGAACAATGGCCCGCCAAACGAGGGGCATCGCCTTGGGTGGCGGAGCCTGAACAGCTGCAGCCACATGCCCGGCCGGGACAATCCTGAACAGGTAACGAGCTATGGCGATATCACTGGCAGAGGCAAGGCGTGCGGCAGTGGGCTTTCAGCCTGGCACGCCGCTGGTTGGCTTCAGCGACCTCTGTAAACGCTACGGGTCATCGCACGGGCGCGTCGTGCTGGATTCGGTATCGGGTACGATCGAGGCGGGCGAATTCGTTATCGTGGTGGGCCGCAGCGGATCGGGCAAGTCTACGCTGTTGAACCTCCTCGGCGGGCTGGATCGCCCGAGCCGCGGCACGGTCAGTATCGACGGCCGCGCACTCGGATCGCTCAGCGACCGCCAGCTCACGCTTCTGCGCCGGCGGCGCATCGGCTTTATCTTCCAGGCCTACAACCTGATCTCCACGCTCACGGTCAGCGAAAATCTGATGCTGCCGCTGGAGCTCAACGGCTTGGCGGTTGCGGACAACGTGACCCATTGGCTCGACCGGGTGGGCTTGTCTGGTTTGGACGACGCCTACCCGGATCAGCTCTCCGGCGGCGAGCAACAGCGTGTCGCCGTGGCGCGGGCGCTGGTGCACGGGCCGGATCTCATCCTGGCGGACGAGCCGACCGGCAATCTGGATCTGGACAATGCCACACGGGTGGTGGCGCTGCTCGACGAGCTCTGCCGCAGCAGCGGAAAAACGCTGGTGATGGCCACTCACAGCCGTGAGGTCGCCGGCAAGGCCGACCGGATGATGACCATCCGGGAGGGCCGGCTGTTGGAGGTCCACGAGTGACGCCAAGCGTACTGCGCGCTGGCCGCCGGGCGCTGTGGCGGCATCCGGTGCAGCTGGTGCTGGCGGTCGCCGGCGTCGCCTTGGGGGTCGCCGTCGTCATCGGTATGGACTTGGCCAACCAGAGCGCAAGCTCGGCCATGCGCGAGTCCATGCAGGCGGTGACCGGGCGGACGACGCACCAGATCTTCGGCGGTCCCGAGGGGTTGCCGGACTCCCTCTACGCCAAGCTGCGCACGCGGCTTGGCATACGCCAGGCCACCCCGGCGCTGGAGGGGGGCATAACGGTGCCGGGCGCCGACGATCGGCCGCTCACGCTGCTCGGCGTCGATCCGCTCACCGAGGCCGGGCTGCGCGAGCCACTCACTCCAACGGGTGAGGGCGACGGCGGGGACGTCTTTCAGCAACTGTTGCTCAATCCCACCGGCATCGTGCTGCCCGAGGAGGAGGCGCGGCGGCTGGGTGTGAAAGCCGGAGACACGCTGCAAGCGCGGCGCGGCGCCGAGGAGTGGGGCCTGCAGGTGTTGGCGGTGGCCGGGCCTTTCGATCACGCCCTCAGCGGCTATGCCTTTGCCGACATTGCCACGGCGCAAGAACTGCTGGGCCGGGTCGGGCGCTTGTCGCGCATCGACCTGATACTGGAACCGGAAGAAATCGAGCCCGTTCGCGCTTTGTTGCCCCCGGAGGCCACTCTCGTGCCGGCGGCGGCGCGGGCGAATGCCATGCAGCAGATGACTGCCGCCTTTCAGACGAATTTGACGGCGTTTTCGCTGCTCGCGCTGGTCATTGGCCTGTTTCTCGTGTTCAACACCATGTCGTTCATGGTGGTGCAACGCCGGGCAATGATCGGCACGCTGCGGGCGGTGGGTGCCACGCGGCGCCAGATCTTCACGCAGGTGGTCAGCGATGCTGCTCTGGTGGGGCTGCTCGGTACCGCGCTGGGTCTGCTGCTGGGACTGGCACTCGGTGTCGGGCTGGTCGATCTAGTAGGCCACAGCAGCCCGAATGAATCCTTCGACGAGGCCTTGGCCCGCTTCAGAATCGCGCCGCTGAGCCTGGCCAAAGGCGTGCTGCTTGGTATAGTCGGCTCCGTGGTGGCGGCCGCCCCGCCGGCGATCGAGGCCGCCACGGTGCAGCCCCGCTCGGCCATGGCGCGAAGCGTGCTGGAGCAGCGCGTGCATCGCGGCGCCCAGCTGGCGGCCGGGTCCGGTCTGCTGGCGCTGATCACGGGGATGGCGGTGCTTGCGCTCAGCGCCAGCCTGGTGGCCGCTTTCGTCGGCTTGTTCGCCGTGATACTGGGCGCTTCGCTGCTGGCGCCGCTGGCATCGGCGCGCCTGACCGCCGGCCTTGCGAACGCGCTTCCGCGACAGCCGATTGTGCGGCTGGTCCTGCGCGGTGTCACGGCCTCGCTCAGCCGCACGGGGGTGGCGATCGCCGCCTTGGCCGTGGCCATGTCGGCAGTGATTGGGGTCGCGGTCATGATCGATAGCTTTCGGGGCAGCTTCGCCGCCTGGCTGGAGCAGTCGTTGCGGGCGGATTTCTACGTCGCCAGTGCCGAGGATGGCAAAGCGGTCGACGATGCACTTGCCCGGCGAGTCGAGAGCCTGCCCGGGGTGGCCTACATCACCCGCTCGCGCCATTATCGCCTGCCGGGCGAGGATGGGTTCACCGCCATCTGGGCGCTCGGCATCGGCCACCGGGGGTGGCAGGGCTTCGACATCCGCGACGGCGACCGGGAAAACGCCTGGCAGGCGTTTCGCTCCGGTTCCGGGGTTCTGATCAGTGAGCCCTACGCTTACCATCACGATCTGCGCGCCGGCGAGATGCTTTCCTTGCGTACCGCAACGGGCGAGCGGCGGTTCCGGGTGGCCGGCGTGTTTCGCGATTACGGCTCGCCGTACGGGGTCGTGCTGATGTATCGGCCGGTATATCAGCAGCTCTTTGGCGACGAGCGTCTCTCCGGACTCGGCGTCTATCTCGCCTCCGGTAGTGACCGCGCGGCCCTGCGCGAGCGTCTGGAGACGGCGGTGAGCGGGTTGGCCGGGGTGCGCGTGCGCGACAACCAATCGATCCGCGAGCGTTCCTTGGCGGTATTCGAGCAGGAATTCGCCATCACCTCGGTATTGCGTATGCTGGCGGCGCTGGTTGCCTTCGTCGGCGTGGTGAGCGCGTTGATGGCGCTGCAGCTCGACCGCACCCGGGAGATGGCGGTGCTGCGCGCGATCGGCTTCACCCGCATGCAGCTGGGCAGCCTCATCACCGCGCAAAGCGGGCTGCTCGGGCTGGCCGCGGGCCTGTTCGCGATTCCGATGGGATTGGTGCTCGCGTGGCTGCTGGTGTTCGTGATCAACCACCGCGCCTTCGGCTGGAGCATGGAATTCACGATTCACCCCATGCCGCTCCTCGAAGGCGCCGGGCTGGCGGTTGCCGCGGCCTTGATCGCCGCCATTTATCCGGCGTGGCGCGCGGTACGCATTCTGCCGGCTCGCGGCTTGCGGGAGGAATGAGATGCGCCGACGCACGCTTTTCTACGCACTGGCGGGCGCAGTGCTCCTCGCCATCGGTGGGTGGTATTTCACCGCGCGCGTGCCGGGGCCGCCGGCCGGCGCGAATGCAACCGTCCCCGGCGCGCCGCAGGATTCCGACATGGCCGGCTATGCGAAGGTGCGCGCCGCCCGAGCGATGCACTTCCCGCAGGATCACGGGGCCCACCCCGATTACCGCATCGAGTGGTGGTATTTCACCGGCAACCTCGCTACGGACGAGGCCCGCCCATTCGGCTTCGAGCTTACGTTCTTCCGTTTCGCCCTGGCGCCGTCCGACAAGCCAAGGGCCTCCGATTGGGCGACCCGGCAGATGTGGGTCGCGCATCTGGCGCTCAGCGATATCGACGCGGGGCGGTTTCATGTCTTCCAGCGCTCGCAGCGCGGGGCCGCTGGTTTGGCGGGCGCGCAGAGTCAGCCGGTTCGGATCTGGACCGATAATTGGGAAGTGCGCGCGCTCTCGGCGGACGATTTATTTCCCGCCCGGCTTCAGGCCGAGCAGGAGGGCGTGCGGATCGATCTGCATCTGAGCAGCGCCAAGCCCTTGGTGCTGCAGGGCGATGCGGGCTACAGCCGCAAGAGCGCGGACCCGCAGAATGCCTCGTATTACTACTCCTACACGCGCCTGCGGGCGCAGGGCAGTATTGACGTGGCCGGTAAGACCTACGCCGTGAACGGCACGGCGTGGATGGACCGCGAGTGGAGCTCCAGCGTTCTGGCGGCCAACCAGGCCGGCTGGGATTGGCTTTCGCTGCAGTTCGACGACGGGCGCGATCTCATGCTCTACCGGCTGCGTCAGCAGGATGGCTCCGCCGATCCGCACTCCGCTGGCGTGCTGGTCGGCAGGCGGGGCGAGACGCGGCATCTGGCGGCGACGGATTTCTCGTTATCCCCGGTACGCCACTGGCGCAGCGAGGCCACCGGCGTCTCCTATCCGGTGGCGTGGCGGGTTCGGGTGCCGTCCGAGGGTTTGGATCTCGATGTCGAGGCGCGCATGCCCAACCAGGAGCTCGATCTGCGCGTGCGCTATTGGGAGGGGGCGGTTTCGGCATCGGGCGAAAACGTCAGCGCTCACGGCTATCTCGAGCTGACGGGCTATGGCTCGGCGGCAGCAGGCCGGTCCGGCGCTCCAAGCGACGGATGACGGTTTCGAGCCCCGCCTCGCGGAGCTGGGCCTGGAGCTCGGAGCGGATGCCGACCAGCACGTTGATGCCCGATGAGGTGATCTCATAGACCTTCCAGGTGCCGTCGTGATCGTGCAGGCGCAGCTCCAGGTGTGTCCAGCCCAGGCTCGGACCGGTTGCGACCACCCGGACGGCCGCCGTGCCCCGATGCGCGTCGTGGCGCAGCAGCAGGCAATGGACGTGGGCATGGCGGGTCAGCTGATCGAGCGTCGCGGCATGCTTTTCCATGGTGCGGCTGCACATCTGCAGCAGAAAGGCGCGGAACGCTCGGCGGAAACGCTCGCATTGCGAGGGCGTGGCGCTTTGCCAATAGGAGCCGAGCACGTAGCGGGCCATACCGGTCAGGTCGAGGTGGGGCAGGGTGATGCGTTCGATCAGCTGACGGGTCAGCACGGCATCGCGCTGCAGCGTGCCGAGCCAGCGTTTGAGCGCCTGTATGGCCTCCGTGATCATCCCACGCACCGCGACGTCGGGGCGCTCGCTGGCACTGGCCTGAGCGCTCGCCAGGAGGCTGAGCATCAGCAAACCCGCCGCCATCGCCATGGGTGCGCGGCTCAATGCGGCTGCAAAGAAATCCGGGTTGGTCATCGGACCCACCTAAGGTTGTATGCACCAAAGACCCAAGAGTATATCGTGGTGAGCTTCCGGCACACGCCTCTTCGTCCGATCCATGGTATGCGCCCCTCTAGGCTAATAGCGCTGAGTGCGTTGTTCCAGTCCTTCGTCCCGGCCGGCTGGCTCGCCGTGAGTCGCCGCTACGGTCGAGCTCGCGAGGCGCGTGCGGATCACGATTGCCGTGGCGGCTGAAGTGATCTGCGCCGCACTCGAATGCCGGCTGCTGCTGCCCGGTGCGTCGGCGGGCACGTGTGAGGAGGCCATGGAGCGGCTGTGCGCGCTCTTCGGCGCAGGCACACGGGTGCTGGTGCTCACGGGGGCGGGTTGCAGCACCGCCTCGGGCATTCCCGACTACCGTGATCGCGACGGGCAGTGGAAGCGGCAGCGGCCGATGGAGCTGCGGCAATTTTTGGGTTCGGAGTCCGCCCGCCGCCGCTACTGGGCGCGCAGCATGGCGGGTTGGGTCCGGATCCGCAACGCCCGACCGAATGCGGCTCACTACGCGCTTGCCCGGTTGCAGCGTCTCGGCCGTCTCACCTCGCTGATCACCCAGAACGTCGATGGATTGCACCAGCGCGCCGGCAGCGTGGACGTGATCGATTTGCACGGGCGTCTGGACGGCGTGGAATGTCTGGAGTGCCGCGGGGTTATCTCGCGCGAGCGCTGTCAGCTGGAACTGGAGGGCCTCAACCTGCATTGGCGGGCCTCGGCAGCGCTCGCCCCCGATGGGGATGCCGATCTGGCGGAGGCGGACTGGGCGGATTTCCGCGTGCCCGGCTGCCCGGGCTGCGGCGGCGTGCTCAAACCCAGCGTGGTGTTTTTCGGCGAGTCGGTTCCCCCGGCCCGGGTCGCCGCTTGCAGCCGGCGGCTGCAAGCGGCGGACGCCTTGCTGGTGATCGGCTCCTCGCTCATGGTCTGGTCGGGTTACCGCTTTGTTCGTGCCGCCAGGCAACAGGGCATCCCGGTCGCCCTGCTGAACGACGGGCAGACCCGAGCGGACGGCGAGGCGAGCTTCAAGGTAGTCGGGCGCTGCGCCGAGGTGCTGAGCGCGTTGGCACAGTGCCTCGAGTCGCCGTGAACCCTGGCTCTAGCCGCCGATGCGGGCCCTCACCTCCTGGGCGGCCGCGATCATGTTGGCAAGTGCCGGCTTGATCTCCTCCCAGGCGCGGGTCTTGAGGCCGCAGTCCGGATTGACCCAGAGCCGCTGCCGCGTGATGACCGCCGCGGCGTTCTCCAGCTGAGCGACCGTCTCCGCGACGCTCGGCACCCTTGGGGAATGGATGTCGTAAACGCCGGGGCCGATCTCGTTGGGGTAGTCGAACTCGGCGAAGGCGGCGAGCAGCTCCATATCCGAGCGCGAGGCCTCGATGGTGATCACATCGGCGTCGAGCTCGGCAATGGCACGGATGATGTCATTGAACTCGGAGTAGCACATGTGACTGTGGATCTGGGTCTCGTCCCGCACCCCCGCCGTCGCCAGGCGAAACGCGCGCACGGCCCAGTCGAGATACGCCGGCCGATCGCGGCCGCGCAGCGGCAAGCCCTCGCGCAAGGCGGGTTCATCCACCTGAATGGCCTGAATCCCGGCGGCCTCCAGATCACCCACCTCGTCGCGTAGCGCCAGGGCGATCTGCTGACAGGTCTGCGGGCGAGGCTGATCATCGCGCACGAACGACCACTGCAAAATCGTGACCGGGCCGGTCAGCATGCCCTTCACTGGACGTTCGGTCAGCGATTGCGCGTAACGGATCCACTCCACTGTCATGGGCCCGGCGCGGCGCACGTCGCCGTATATGATCGGCGGCTTGACGCAGCGGGAGCCGAAGCTCTGCACCCAGCCTTGCTGCGTGCTCGCGAAGCCCTCCAGCAGCTCGCCGAAGTATTCCACCATGTCGTTGCGCTCGGGCTCGCCGTGGACCAGCATGTCGAGCCCCATCGCCTCCTGCGCCTTGATGGCCGCGTCGATCTCGGCGCGCATGCGCTGCTCGTAGCCGGCCCGGTCCAGCCGGCCCGCCCGGTAGTCACGCCGCGCCGCGCGGATCGACCGAGTTTGCGGGAACGAGCCGATGGTGGTGGTCGGCAGGAGCGGCAGGTTGAGGCGCGAGCGCT
This sequence comes from Nitrococcus sp., assembly GCF_059432795.1. Lineage (NCBI taxonomy): Bacteria > Pseudomonadati > Pseudomonadota > Gammaproteobacteria > Chromatiales > Ectothiorhodospiraceae > Nitrococcus > Nitrococcus sp. The sequence continues at coordinate 10,952 of NZ_JBXWZQ010000197.1, forward strand.
GACGCGGCGCGCGCTCCGGGTAGGCCGAGGCGCGGTGGGTCATGGCGCTGGTAACGCTGCCCAGTCGCTGCTGCACGGCGGCGTTGTGCACGCGCGTGGAGCCCCGCCGCGCGGCGAGGGCGGCACGGTTGGCGTCCAACGCCTCGGCCACGCTCGCGCGGCCGTGATTGAGCGCCCGGCCGAGCGTGGCGACCTCCTCGAGCTTCTGCACCCCGAAAGCGAGCCAGCGCTTGAGCTCATCGTCGAGGCGCGTCTCGGCGGCGAGGTCCACCGGCACGTGCAGCAGCGAGCAGGACGGCGCCAGCCAAAGGCGCTCGCCCAGCTGTTGTTGAGCGCGCTCCAGCGGATCGAGCCAGGCCTCGAGATCGGTGCGCCAGATGTTGCGACCGTCGACCACGCCGGCGGAGAGCACTTTGTCCGCGGGCAGGCGCCGCAGGATTTCGCTCAGCTGCTCCGGGGCCCGCGCCAGATCCACATGCACGCCGTCGACCGGCAGCCGCAGCGCCTGCTCCAGGTTCTCGCCGAGCCCGCCGAAATAGCTCGCCAGCAGCCGCTTCGGGCCGTGCCCAGCCAGCTGCTCGTAGGCCCGCGTGAACGCCGCCTGCCAAGCCTCGTCGAGGTCGCAGACCAGTATGGGCTCGTCGAGCTGCACCCATTCGATGCCGCGCCCGGCAAGACGCTCGAGAAGCTCGGCGTAGACGGGCAGCAGCCGCTCCAGCAGCGTGAGCTTGTCGAACGGCTCACCGCGGGGCTTGCCGAGCCAAAGATACGTGAGCGGCCCGATCAGCGCGGGCTTGGCGCGCAGGCCCTCGGCGCGGGCTTCCTCGATCTGCGCCTCGAGGGCGGCCGGCAGCAGCGTGAAGCGCTGATCGCGGAGGAGTTCCGGGACGATGTAGTGATAGTTGGTGTCGAACCACTTGGTCATCTCGCAGGCGGCGGCATCCTCGCCGCTCGGGGCGCGTCCGCGCGCCATGCGAAAGTAGAGATCGAGATCGACCTCGCCGCCCTGCCAGCCGAAGCGCTGCGGTATCACGCCGAGCAGCGCGGAAGTGTCCAGCACGTGATCGTAGTAGGAGAAATCCCCGGCCGGCACGAGGTCCAGGCCGGCGTCGGCCTGCATCATCCAGTGCCGGCAGCGCAGGTCGGCGCCGGTGTGCAGCAGCGTGTCGCGGTCGATATCACCGCGCCAGTAGCCGTCGAGCGCGCGCTTCAGCTCGCGGCGCGGCCCGATCCTCGAGAAGCCCAATGCATGTGTCGTAGCCACGGTTTCCTCCGATGAGATGCCTCGTTTGCAGCCAGCCAGTGTCGAGGTTCCTCAACTATGAGACAATTTCAAATTATTCAAAAATAAGATGAGCGAGTTTCATTATTTGACCGTGAGCCCGCCATGTATCTCGAACTCCGCCATCTGCGCACGCTGCAGTCGATCCGGGCCGCCGGCAGCCTCGCGGCCGCCGCGACGCGGCTGCACGTCACGCAAAGCGCCTTGTCGCATCAGATCAAAGCCCTGGAGCGGCAGTTCGACACGGCGCTCTTCTTCCGCCAGTCCCGGCCGCTGCGCTTGAGTCCGGCCGGAGAGCTGCTGGCGGATCTCGCCGATCGGCTGCTGCCCGAGGTGGCCGCGGCGGAGCAGCGGCTTGCGGGCATGGCGCTCGGGCGGCAGGGCCGGCTGCACATCGCCATCGAATGCCACAGCTGCTTCCAATGGCTGCTGCCCACCATGGACGACTACCGCGAGCGCTGGCCCGGCGTGGAGATGGATCTCTCGCTCGGCTTCAGCTTCCATCCTCTGCCGGCGCTGGTGCGCGGCGAAATCGACCTGGTGGTCACCTCCGACCCGGATCCGGATCTGCGCGGGATCCACTACGAGCCGCTGTTCCGTCACGAGGTGCTGCTGGCGATGCATGTCGGTTCGCCGCTGGCGGAAAAGGCCTGGCTGGAGCCGCAGGATCTGGCCGCCGCGACGCTGATTACCTATCCGGTGTGCCGCAGCCGCCTCGACGTGTTCGCCCGCTTTCTCGAGCCGGCGGGCGTTGAGCCGCCGGCGGTGCGGACCTCGGAGCTCACCGTGATGATCATTCAGCTCGTGGTGAGCCGCCGGGGCGTGGCGGCGCTGCCGAGCTGGGCGCTGGATGAGTACCGCGATCAGGGGCAGCTCATCGCCCGGCCGCTGGGGCGTCATGGGCTCTGGAGCCCGCTCTACGCCGCAGTCCGCCAGGAGAGCCGGACGGCGCCGTTCATCGACGCTTTCCTCGCCCTGGCGCGCGCAGTGACCGCCGAGCGGCTGAGCGGCATCGAGCCGCTCGATGCCCAATAACGCCGCCGGGGAATAGTTAGTACGATTCCCGCTCACACCTAAAGTTGCGAGGTAAAGCGATGCCGTGGCGAATGCTCGTGGCGACGGAGGCTCCGCCTGCGACGCTGTTGGTTCGGCTGCTGGTGGGCGGGGTGTTTCTTCCGGAAGGCCTGATGAAGTTGCTCTATCCGGCCTGGCTGGGGGCCGGGCGATTTACGAATATCGGTATTCCGCTACCCGAGTTTTTCGGCCCATTGGTGGGCGGCTTCGAGATGGTTTGCGGATCGTTGATCCTGCTGGGTTTGTTGACGCGCGCCGCGGCGATCCCTCTCATCATCATCATGGTCGTGGCCATCGTCAGCACCAAGCTTCCGGTGCTCCTCGGCCATGATTGGTGGATGTTCAACGTCCGGTCGCTTTCCCGCTACGGCCTCGCGGCGTTCGAGCACGAGTGGCGTACCGATTTCGCCATGCTCTGCGGCTCGCTCTTCCTGCTGTTCGTGGGCGCGGGCGGATGGTCGGTTGACCGTACCCTGCAACGGCGTCTCACGGAAACGTAAAGATATCCGCGTTCAGGCTGCCCGCCCGACGATGCCTTGGCTCGGGTTCTTTGGCCGTCGCCTTGCATTGACAGTCGATACCCAATATATTGGGTCTACGTCTTGTAATCTGTCCCATATCTAGTGTTGGCAGGGTGGGGAACTCCGGTGTGAGTCCGGGGCTGTCGCGCAACGGTAACGCGGTCACGACCGCGAAGTCCGATGACCACCGCAAGACCCGGGATCCGCCGATTGCGAGCGGGTCCGGCCGCAGGAGACCTTCGCGTCAAAGGCTCGCGGCGTGGGACCCTTCCGCCTCGAGGGCGGTCCTGCCCCGTGTCCGCGCGTGGCTCCTCCAAGCAACTCCTGCTGCTGGAGGTAACATGCAGGCAGAAGCCGGCGTTTTTCCGTCGCCCGAACTCCCCGAGCATCAAGACCCCCGCCTCGACGGCCTCCAGGTCATCCGCCGTGACGGTCAGGTCTCGGCCTTCGATCCGGACAAGATCACCGTGGCTATGACCAAGGCCTACCTCGCGGTTGAGGGCGCCTCGGCCTCCGGTTCCCAGCGCATCCGCGAGACCGTGGACGCGCTGGTCGGCCAGGTGGTCGAGGCGCTGGCCCGCCGCCGGCCCGCCGGGGGCAGTGTCCACATCGAGGACATTCAGGATCAGGTCGAGCTTGCGCTGATGCGCGCCGGCGAGCACCGCGTGGCGCGGGCCTACGTGCTCTACCGCGAGGAGCGCGCCCGGGCCCGGCAGGGCGAGGCCGCGCCCGCCGCCGCGCCGGCCGAGACGCTGCAGGTGACGCGCGCCGACGGCCGCCGTGTGCCGCTCGATGAGGCCCGCCTGCATTGCGTCATCGCGCAATCCTGTGACGGCGTCGCCGGTGTGGCTCCGGAGGCGATCATCGAGGCAACGCGGCGCAACCTCTACGACGGCGTGCCGGAGAAGGAGATCGACACCGCGCTGGTGATGTGCGCGCGCACGCTGATCGAGCAGGAGCCCGGTTACAGCTACGTCGCCGCCGGCCTGCTGCTGGACGCTCTGCGCCGAGAGGCGCTGAGCTTTCTCGCCGGCGCCGCGGCGGCCGCCGGCTTCGAGGAGATGGCGCAGCGGTATCCGGCGTATTTCACCGCCTACGTGCGCCGGGGCGTGGAGCTCGAGCTGCTCGATCCGCGGCTGCTCGAATTCGATCTCGAGCGGCTCGGCCGGGCGCTTGAGCCGGAGCGCGACCGCCAGTTCGGCTATCTCGGACTGCAGACCCTCTACGATCGCTACTTTCTGCACTGCGACGGCACGCGCTTTGAGCTGCCCCAGGCGTTTTTCATGCGCGTCGCCATGGGGCTCGCGCTGAACGAGATCGACCGCGAGGAACGCGCCGAGGAGTTCTACCGGCTGCTCGCCTCGTTCGACTTCATGAGCTCCACGCCGACGCTGTTCAACGCCGGCACCCGCCGCCCGCAGCTTTCGAGCTGCTATCTCACCACGGTGCCCGACGATCTCAACGGCATCTACTCGGCCATCCGCGACAACGCGCTGCTTTCCAAGTTCGCCGGCGGGCTCGGCAACGACTGGACCGGCGTACGCGCGCTCGGCGCCCACATCAAGGGCACCAACGGGCGCTCCCAGGGCGTGGTGCCCTTCCTCAAGGTGGTCAACGATACGGCGGTCGCCGTTAATCAGTGTTTCGCCGCTGACACGCCGGTGCATACAGCAGATGGCGCGAAGCCGATTGCGGAGGTCACAACGCGTGATCTGGTAGTGGGTCAGCGCGGCGAGTATCGGCAGGTCGAAGATAAATTCTCGTATCACCAGACCGAGCCCATGGTGGAGTTGAACATCAAGCACGCCATCGAGCCGATCCGGGTGACTGCCGGACATCCGTTGTGGGCGTTGCGCGGTGTACCGATGGAACAGGCCGGCCATCGAACCGAGAGTTGGTTGAGCAAAGGTAAGGTGAAACCGC
>NZ_JBXWZQ010000198.1:0-8397 GCF_059432795.1 Nitrococcus sp.
GCTACGGCGTGCGCGATACAGGCCCTACGGCGTGGGAACTCACCAAGCAGCTCGCGTTCCCGTTCGGTCTCGCCGGCGCCGGCGGCGACGGCAAGCGTAGCGTCAGCGGAGCGCGCCGCCCCCAGGCGCCGCCCGCCTAGACGTCCCTGTACCACGACTTAGAGAACCCGGCGCACCCGAACGCGAGCCCACACTAAACCACAGGAATCCTCGAAATGAACAAAAAGACCCATGATCGCTGCAGCCTCGCCTCGCTTCTGGAAGGACAAAACGACGCTCGAGGACGGATTTTTCTAACGCCCGAGCGCCCGATGGACTTATCGAAGGTCCGGATCCTGCACAGCGGGGTGGACACCGTGCGCCAGCTCTATAAGGGAATACCCAACGAGCATCTGTTGGCGGAAATCTCCGGCCATTACTTGAAGGGCTTCCAGTCCATCATGACCTTCCTCGGGCGCGTGTGGGTCGTGGGCTCGGGCGGCAAGAGCGGTTACCGGTATCGCCTTCAGAACAACGAGTACGGGCTGATTATCCTTCTCGGCAGCCGCTACGCGGATCTCACCAAGGAAGGCGCGCATCTTAAAATCGAGTGCTCGCCGACGTTCCTAAAGGACGTCTCGCCCGCATCGGTGCAGGAAACGCTCGATGAGATCGCCGCCGTGCTGCTGCACGGACCGGAGCCGACCGGGGTGGCGCTGCATCTGGCCATCGACGTGCAGGGCTGGCAGCCGCCCAAGGACTTCGAGCAGCGGCTGACCACGCGCAGCAAGCGCCGGATGGATCATATCGGGCTCGACCGCCTGGAAGTCGCCGGCGGCGAGACCATCCAGCGCTATGGGCAGAACGAGAGCTATCTCTTCGGGCTGCCGACCTCGGTGCAGTTCTCGCTCTACCGCAAGGATCTGGAAGCGCTCAAGCGGGACAAGCTCGACTGGTGGGAAAGTATCTGGCGCCAGTGCGGCGACGAGCTCTGCGAGCCGTATTACGATCCGGCCAAGGCCGTGTGGCGCCTCGAATGGCGCTTGCACCACAACACCATCGCGCAGATACAGCGGGAAAAGGGCGAGCGGTTCACCACCTACGCCGATGTCGCCCCGGTGCTCACCAACATCCTGCGCTACGGCATGGACCTTTTCCGGTTGGACCACAGCGGAACGTACGTTGATCCGTTCTGGCAGCTCCTCTCCGAAGACGTCCAGGTGCTTGGTGAGTGCGATACGTTCGTGGTGCGTCGCGTCTACAAGACACCCGCACGCGGCAACGAGCGCAACCTCGCCATGGCGTTCGGGAATCTGATCAGCCTTTATGCCCGCTACGGCTACAACGCCCGCACGGTGATCAAGCACCTCAAGGGCTCGGGGCTTTGGAAGGAGCTGTGTCTTTACTGGGGCCTTCGAGGCCGGGATCCGCAAGCGGTGGTGGCCAAGGCGCTCGCGCTGCGGCGGTATGTGGGGAAGGCGGCGGCTTAACAGATATCCGCATACTGCCTGAGCACGCATGGCCATCAAAAAGACGAAGAACGGCTGGCAGGTCGATATCTGGACCGACGGCCGGGGGTCGCGGCGGGTGCGCAAGACCTTTGCGTCGAAATCCGAGGCATTGCGTTTCGAGCGCTGGGTTCGGTCACAGTCCGACCAGCGCGAGCCGTGGGCGCCGGCCAAGAAGGACGCCCGGCGGCTCCTGGAGCTGATCGACGCCTGGCATCGGCTGCACGGGGCGCAACTGCGCGATGGGCTAAGGCGTCGTCGCAAGCTCGAGCGGATCGCCGATCGCTTGGGTAATCCGGTGGCTCGTACAATGCAGCCGAAGGACTTCACGGCATTCCGCTCGGCGCGGCTGGAGGAGGGTGTCAGTCCGAATACCGCTAACCATGAGCATGCCTACCTGAGAAGCCTATTTAACGAGCTGCGAAGGCTAGGCGAGTGGAAGGAGGGCAACCCAGTTGAGGGCGTTCGGCAGATTCGGCTACGGGAACGCGAGCTAGCCTTTCTCACGCACGAGCAGATAGCCGCGTTAATGGAAGCTCTGGAGCAGGGGCGCAACCGGGACACCCTGCGGGTGACGAAGCTGTGTCTTGCGACCGGCGCCCGTTGGTCCGAGGCCGAGACGCTGAGAGTCGAGCCTCTATTTCGCGATCGCGTGACGTTCGTCGAGACCAAGGGCGGACAGGTGCGCTCCGTGCCGATCGCGGCGGAGCTCTACAAGGAGCTGTGCACGCGCCGCCATGGGCGGTTATTTTCCTCCTGCTATGCGGGGTTCCGCCATGCGGTGATCCGTGCGGGCCTTGAGCTGCCGAGAGGCCAAATGGCCCACGTTCTCCGGCATACGTTCGCTAGCCATTTCATGATGAACGGTGGCAACCTGCTCACTCTGCAAAAGATCCTTGGCCATGCCAGTATCCAAATGACCATGCGCTACGCGCACCTGGCGCCGGATTACCTTGAGGAGGCGGTGAGATTCAATCCGTTGGCATCGGTCGAGGTGTGATATGGAAAACACGCTCTCATTCAAAAGCAATAAACCCCTGATATGCGTCCAATGCTCCGCAAAGAAATGTCACGTAGGCTGTTACGCCAAAAAAGATGCAAAAGACATTTAGGGTAAACCCTGTTTTGCGACACCAAGCTCGATCGTCAGCATAGAACCACTGACTCAGGTAGGTGAGGCCCGAAGTAAGGCCCGTTAGAAAAACCCCCAATGTGAATATGAGGAGAGTATTAGCGAATACGGAGAGCTTCGCGGGATTTTCGGTTGTAAGCTTTCCGAGGAAGGCCAGTAGGGCAACAGTGGCACCGCCATTGATTATCAAAGCCGTACGTAGGGCGTTTTGCCCAGCGGTGATGACTGAGCGGAACATTTCAAGATCTGCAGCCTGCTCCGCCTTTCTGTCTTCGACTGATTCTTGAAGCCTGGCTCGATACTGCTCCAAGGTTGCTGCATCAATTTGTTCGCCAGGTGATTCGAGCACTTGGTCCAAATAGAGGATCAGGTCCTTGCTTGGGATAGCCGTGACACCTTCTTTGCGAAGCCGTATGACCTCAGCTCTTAGGCTGCTTGCGAAACGCTTTCCCGACATGGCTTTTACTTATTCTGCATAAAATGAGTAACTCGTGACTGAGCTAACTGAAACGTGATCCTAATTGTGGGGACAGCTTAGGATCTCGTTGAAAATAGCTAGCCATCCGTGTAGTGTCGCAGTGTTGCCCTGAGGCGGTCCGCATATCTGTAAATCTGGTTGAGTGACTCGATGGCCTCGCGGGATTCGGCCCTATCGTCGGAATCGAACAAGCCGATGTACCAAGTGCTCGTGTTAAGGTGTAATCGGCAAATCGGCTTCCGGTTATTGTCGTCAAGCAGAATCCCGAAGTAGCTCTTTACGTCACGATAGCTGATACGCCCGGGATCTACGTCTTCTCGAAGAATCGCCTTCACTATGTGATAGCCTTCGATTTCCTCTTGTGTGGTGGTAATGCCATCATTGCTACCGTCTTCTGCTGGGGCGCGATCGTAGGACTCGTCACTTTGAGGCTCGCCTTCAAATCCAGTGCTCGTCATAGCGGACTCAAGGCGAGCAGTTAGCTGGTCGTTGATGAAATCTCGGAAGGCTCGGCGGACGGTGGGGCGAAATTGGTCTTTTATGCTCTGTGTTAAACGCCCCGAATATACGCTGCGGGTAAGGAGTTCCACGAAATCCTCATCAGGCTCCGAGAGCTGAGCGGCCAGTACGCGCTTCATCTCGTTGGTATATTTCAATTCGCCGGCGGTGGCGAGGACGCTCTCTTGATCGAAGTTGGGCTTGGAGATCTTCTTTAGCTCCGCTACCAGGGCATCCTTGGGATTCTCCAGATTGAGCTCGAGGAACGCTTTGTTGTCCATCTTGTTCGGCTCATCGAGGTCCGAGAAGAACCGGTAGATCACTCCATCCGTGAGCACGGCGATGCGCGCCTCGGTTACGGAAAAATAGCGGTAGAGTTGAGAAAGGCCGACCTGATCCAGGTCAGTGCCAACCGGCTTGCACTCCCAGAGCATTACCAAACTGCCGTCCTTGCGCAGCGCATAGTCGACCTTTTCGCCTTTCTTTACGCCATGGTCGGCGCAGAATTCCGGAATCACCTCCTGAGGATTGAACACGTCGTAGCCGAGAGCGTTGATAAAGGGCATCACGAGCGCCGTTTTGGTGGCTTCCTCGGTGGCCAGGTGATCCAGCTGTTTCGGCACACGCTTGCTTAGCTCTAGAATCCGGTCAGCGAAGTCCATGTCCTGCCCCCTATTCTTTCAATTCGCAGTTTGCCAGCAGGATCACTGTAGCCTCTTAGCTTAAAGCGTGCCTGAACCTAGCATTGGCGGTGAATCACGGGCTGTGACGGAGGGCGCACTTCTATGCCGGCGCGGTAGTAACGCCGGCCGGTTAGGTGCAATTTGATGGGTGTTTAACAGCCGTGAACGGGGCGATTTCCTAGCGGAGGCGACACGCAAACTATTTTGTCGCCGCGTCGCAAATTACGGGTCGCGTTACAAGACGCGGTGTACTCGGCGTGGACACTTGGTGGACACAGAAACGCCCGACGATGTGCCGATAGGGGGTAAGTTATTGATTTGATGGTGGCCAGGGACAGAATCGAACTGCCGACACGGGGATTTTCAGTCCCCTGCTCTACCGACTGAGCTACCTGGCCATAGGGCGCTTCATTCAACCCGATTCGTATGGGTGCCGTCAAGAACTAGGTTGGGGCGAAGCGGTAGACGCCCTGCGCATCGCGTTCGCGGGAGACCTCGCCGGCGTGCCAGAGCCGATTCAGGTGGGCGATGGACTCGCCTAGAGCGAAGAACAGGGACTGCGTATCGAGCTCGCGGCGGAACAGGATGGGCAACGCCTCGGCGGCGCTGAGCGGGGTCTCGCGGCACGCCGAGCGCAGCCGTTCCAGGCGCATCTCGTGGTGCTGCTCGAGCGCGGCGAGGCGCTCGTGGAGCCCCCGGAAGGGGCTGTTGTGGGAGGGCAGCACCAGCACATCCGGGGGCAGCGTCCGCAGCCTTGCCAGCGTGTCCAGGTACTCGGCGAGCGGATCGCCCTCGGGTTGTTCGGGGCGCACACTGATGTTGCTGGAAATCTCCGGCAGGACTTGATCGCCCGAGATGAGCCAGCCCTCGCTCTTGCAGTACAGGCAGGCCTGCTCTGGCGAGTGACCGCGTCCGATGATGACCTCCCAGCTCCGCTCCCCCATCTGCAGTTGACGGCCGTCGTTCAGGTAGTCGGTCACGGTGGCGACGCCGGAGAGCAGCGGCCGGTAGAAGTTCCCCCGGGCGGCCAGACGGCCGCGGCGCTCGGTTTCCAGGCCGTGGCTCGCAAACAGCTCGTTGATCCGAGCGCATGCCTGCTCATCGGAGGAAGCATGCAGCGTGGCGGCCGCCTCCTGCTCGGCGCGTGGGATGAGCACGTCGGCGCCGAAGCGTTGCTGCAACCAGCTGGCGAGCCCGTAGTGATCGGGGTGGAAATGCGTGATCAGGATGCGCCCGAGCGGCCGGTCACCGAGCAATTGGCCGATGAAGACCTCCCAGGCGGCTCGGCTTGGCGGCAGCGAAACGCCGGTGTCCACCAAGGACCAGGCCGCGCGGTCCGGCAGCAGCCAGACGTTGATGTGGTCGAGGGCGAAGGGCAGGGGCAGCCGCAGCCAATGCAAGCCCTCGGCAAGCGCAAGCGAGCCGCCCACGGCCGGGGGTTCGAACGGGTAGTCGAGCCGGCACTTCATGGCTGGCGCGCCCGGCCCGAATTACTCAGAACGATAATCCGGCGGCGGCTCCGAGCCTTCGCCGAAGAAGAATTTCTCCATCTCCTGCACCAAGAACTGCCGGGCCTTCGGGTCCACCGGGGTGAGGCCGTATTCGTTGATCAGCATGGTCTGGTGATTCATCCACATCTGCCAGGCTTCCTGGGAGATGTTGTCGTAGATGCGCTTGCCGAGCTCACCGGGATAGGGTTGGCGCTCGAGGCCCTCGGCCTCTTTGCCGAGTTTCATGCAATAGACTGTTCGACTCATGCTCGCATTTCCTCCAAGTCTTGCAGCAGCCGCTGTACCGGTGCCGCAAGCCCACAATAATTCGACGAGTGCTCGTTATACCAGAGGTATCCGGGCCTATCCATGATGGCGGGGTCCTCGGCTTGGACTCGGGCCTGTAGTGGATGGATCTCCAGGCGGAAGTGGCTGAAGGTGTGCCGGCGCATCGGCAAGGCCCGCGCGGCGGCGATGTGCAAGCCGAAGCGCTGCCGGCAGAAGGCGGTGTAGTCGATTTCGACATCGCACTCCGGCGGACACCACAGCCCGCCCCAGATGCCGGCGGGCGGGCGGCGCACCAGCAGCACCCGGTCGGCGCGCTGCAGGAGCAGCATGCGGGTCTGGCGGACGGGCTTGACCGTCGCGGGCCTTGATTCGGGGAACTGGCTCTGGCGGGCGAGACGGCGGGCGGTGCAGCCCGGTGCCAGCGGACAGCGCTCGCAGTGCGGCCGGCCGCGCACGCATACCGACGCTCCCAAATCCATCATGCCCTGGTTGAACGCCGCGCTGCGTTGCCGAGGCGTGTGGCGCTCGGCAAGCGCCCAGAGCCGGCGCTCGACGGCAGCGCGACCCGGCCAGCCGGCTATAGCGTGATAGCGGCATAGCACGCGTTTGACGTTGCCGTCGAGAATGGGGTGGCGCTGGCCAAGCGCCAACGAGAGGATGGCGCCGGCGGTGGAGCGGCCAATGCCGGGCAATTCCATGAGGCCATCGATCGTCTCCGGCAGGTGCCCGCCGTGCTCGCTCGCCACGCGCCGCGCGGCCGCATGCAGGTGGCGGGCGCGGGCGTAATAGCCGAGCCCGGTCCAAAGATGCAGCACTTCGTCGAGTTCGGCGCGGCAGAGGGCGCCGAGCGTGGGAAAACGGGTCGTGAATCGCTCGAAGTAGGGGATCACGGTGGCGACCTGGGTCTGCTGTAGCATGATCTCCGAGACCCAGACGCGGTAAGGGGTTGCCGGGTTCTGCCAAGGCAGGTCGCGGCGGCCGTGTGCGGCCTGCCAGGCGATAACCGCCGCGGCGAAGTCGTCGTACTCCGCCACGGTCGTCGCCGTGCTGAGCGTGCTGCCATTCATCAGCGGTTGAAGAGCCGTTGCAGCCCCTCGTTCAGTTTTTCCTCCAGCTTCTTGCGGCCTTTCTCTTCGAGCTCCTGGCGCTTTAGCTCCAGGCGTTTTTCGAACAGGCTCGCGAGGTCCACGCTGAGGTTGGGCTGGCTGAGCTTGCCGGTGAAGTGCAGCGGGATCGGCACCCCGCGCAGCGCCTCCAGATCCTCGCCGCCTTGCCCCTTCAGGCTGCCGACGATTTTGGCCGTAAGGCGATAATCCACGGTTTGCTCGAGCAGGTTTGCGTTGCCGCCGCCCTGGACGCGCAGCAACGGCGTCTTGGCGCTGAAATCGCTGTTGCGCACACTGCCGCCGTCGAGGTGCAGCGTTCCGCCGAGCTCACTGAAATCGGTCTGCAGCGGCGCCTCAGTGGGCGGCGGGGGTTCGCCCTTGAAACGGGCCAACGCCTCTCGGAGCGTCTGTGCGATGTTGATGCCTTTGACCGCGCCGTTGCGGAAGGTAAACCCCGCCAGGCCGTTGAGCGCCTGCAGCCAGTCCTCCGGGGAGTCACCCTGGGTGCTGGCCCGCAGGCTGAGATCGGCGGTGCCGAGCAGCTTCTGGAACGAAGCCGTATCCGTGAGCAGCGGTCCGGCCTGAACCCCGCTCAGCCGTTCGTCGAGCTCGATACGGGGTGCTTTGCCGGTGGCGTCGAGGCGCATATCGCCTCGGTAGGTGCCGCCATAAAGGTTGGCGGTCAGGGGATGCGCTCGCAGACGCCCGTCCCGGGCGCGTATCGTCACGTCGGCATCGCTGACGGTCGCGCCGTTCATCTTGAGCGTTGCGATGTGCATGTGGCCGTTGAGATCGAGCGTGCGCAGCGTCTCGAGCGGCAGTTGCCCGGCGCCGGCGGCTGCCGCCTCGGCCGGGGTGCCGGCGGCTTGGCTGCCGCCCTTGCCTGCCGTCGGTCGATAGCGGTCCGCATTGATGCGATCCACGCTCAGATCGAAGTCGACGGCCGGTCCGCTGGGGTTGCGAAGCTTCGCCTGCCCGGAAAGCGTGGAGTCATCCAGCTGCACGGTAAGCGGTTCGATGGCAAGCACGCCGTCGTGGTAGCGCAGCTGCGTCTTCGCCGAGGCCCGCTTGAGCACATCGGGATCACGGGTATCCGGCGCCTCCAGACCGAGCCGGTGCAACACGTCCCTGGGATTGAGCTCCGGGATCTCGAGCACGCCGCTTGCCGTTAGGTCATCGCCGGCGGGCTGCGCCGCGAACTCTCCCGTGATCTGCACCCCGGCGCCGTCCAGGCG
>NZ_JBXWZQ010000199.1:0-3312 GCF_059432795.1 Nitrococcus sp.
TGGAGAAGGGCCCAAGGCCCAGCCAGCGGGATCGAAAGCGCGCCGAGCGGGGCCGGATTCGTCTCCTGCCACCCGCCGACCGGCTTTGAGGAGGAGACGCGACGATGCTCGATACCGTGCCGCCCGCTCCCGAGATCAGGGAGCGCTTCGGCGAGGCGGCCATCAGCGAGCAACCCACGCTCGACCGCATTCCGACCGTCTGGGTGACCAGAGCATCCGTGCGCGAGGTCCTGCGCTTTCTCAAGCACTCGATCCAGCCTCCGTACCGCATGCTTTATGATCTCACCGCGATCGACGAGCGGGTGCGCGATCACCGCCCGGCCCAGCCGGCGTCGGATTACACGGTCGTTTATCACCTGCTCTCCCTCGAGCGCGCCTCCGAGATCCGGCTCAAGGTCGCTCTCTCGGCAGGTGATCTGACGCTGTCCACCATCACCGATATCTGGCCGGCGGCCAACTGGTACGAGCGCGAGATTTGGGACATGTTCGGCGTGGACTTCCCGGGCCATCCGCATCTGGCGCGCATTCTGCTGCCTCCCACCTGGGAGGGCCATCCGCTGCGCAAGGACGCGAGCGCGCGCGGCACCGAGCTGGGACCTTACGAGCTCGACGACGAGGGCGAGGACCGCGAGCAGGAGGCGCTGCGCTTTCGCCCCGAGGCGTGGGGGCTCGAGCGTAGCCACCGGGGCACGGATTTTCTGTTTCTCAATCTCGGCCCGAACCACCCCAGCGCCCATGGCGTGTTCCGCATCGTGCTGCAGCTCGATGGCGAGGAGATTGTCGATGCCGTGCCGGATATCGGCTTTCATCACCGCGCCGCGGAGAAAATGGGCGAGCGTCAGAGCTGGCACACCTACATCCCCTACACCGACCGGGTGGACTATCTGGGCGGGGTGATGAACAACCTGCCCTATGTTCTGGCGGTGGAACAGCTCGCCGGCATCCAAGTCCCGGAGCGGGTCGAGGTCATCCGCGTCATGCTCTCGGAGCTATTCCGGATTGCCAGCCACCTGCTCTTCTACGGCACGTTCGCCCAAGACGTGGGGCAGATGTCGCCGGTCTTCTACATGTTCAGCGATCGCCAGCGCATCTACGACATCATCGAGGGGGTGTGCGGCTTTCGCATGCATCCGGCGTGGTTTCGCATCGGGGGAGTGGCCATGGATCTGCCCGCCGGCTGGGACAAGCTCGTGCGGTGGTTCGTCGACTACCTGCCCAGGCGCCTCGACGAGTACGAGCGGATCGTCATGCGCAACCGCACGCTCAAGGCGCGCACGGTCGGCATCGGCGAATATGACACGGCCGAGGCGATCGAGTGGGGAGTCACCGGACCGGGCCTGCGCGCCACGGGGCTGGAATGGGATCTGCGCAAGCAGCGGCCTTACAGCGGTTACGAGCAGTTCGACTTCGACGTACCGACCGCGGCGCGCGGCGACGCCTACGACCGGTGTGCCGTGCGCATCGAGGAGATGCGCCAGAGCTTGCGGATCGTGCGGCAGTGCCTGGAGAACATGCCCGAGGGGCCGTACAAGGCCGATCACCCTTTGACGACTCCGCCGATGAAAGATCGCACGATGCACGACATCGAGACCTTGATCCAGCACTTCCTGAACGTCTCCTGGGGTCCGGTGATGCCGCCGGGCGAGTCCTGCGTCACCGTGGAGGCCACCAAGGGCCTCAATAGCTACTATCTGATCTCGGACAAACACACCAACGCCTACCGAACCCGCATCCGCACGCCGTCGTTCCCCCACTTGCAGATGATTCCGGAGATCACGCGCGGCCTGATGGTGGCGGATCTGATCGCCATCCTCGGCTCCATCGACTTCGTCATGGCCGATGTCGACCGTTGAGGGCCGGAGCAACGAGCGGGGCGAGGACGCACCGGGTCGGGTGCTGCCGCGACGCGGCACGGCGAACGAGGACCAGGCAATGCTAAGCGACGAGGAACGCCGCGAAATCGCGGCGGAAATGGCTCACTACGAGGAAACGCGCGCGGCGGGCGTCGAGGCGCTCAAGATCATCCAGCGCCACCGCGGCTGGGTGGACGATGCGGCGCTCCACGACGCCGCCGAGCTGCTCGAGCTCTCCGAGGCCGAGCTCGACGGCGTGGCCACCTTCTACAACCTGATCTTCCGCCGCCCGGTGGGACGCCACGTGATACTGCTCTGCGACAGCATCAGCTGCTGGGTCTGCGGTTACGAGACGGTGCACCAAGCGCTGCGTGAACGCCTCGGCATCGCCATGGGCGAGACCACCGCCGACGGTCGCTTCACCCTGCTGCCCACGGCTTGCCTGGGCGCGTGCGACGGCGCGCCGGCCATGCTGATCGACCATGATCTGCATCGCAACCTCGCCTGCGAGCGCCTCGATAGCATTCTGGCGGACTACGATTGAGGGAGCGCGCCGCCGCAGGCGCTCGCTGGCAGCCAGCGCGCCGCCCATCAACGGTAACCTTGCAATCAGCACGGAGGCTCTCATGGCCGAGACCCCGTTGACGCAAAACATCCAAGCCGGCCGGGAACCCCTCGAGCTGGCGGGCTATCAGCGTGCCGGCGGCTATCAGGCGCTGCGCAAAGCGCTGCGGGAGATGGACCCGCAGCAGATCATCGCCGAGGTGAAGGACTCCAATCTACGCGGACGCGGCGGCGCCGGATTTCCGACCGGGGTCAAGTGGGGCTTCGTGCCCCACGGCGCCGATGCCCCGGAGCGCAAATACCTCGTTGCCAACGCCGATGAAATGGAACCCGGGACGTTCAAGGACCGGCTGCTCATGGAAGGTGATCCGCATCAGTTCGTCGAGGCGCTCATCGTCAGCGCCTACGCGATCGGCGCGCAAACCGCCTATATCTTTCTGCGCGACGAGTATCGGCTGGCGGCGCGGCGCCTGCAGCGCGCGATCGATGAAGCCCGCGCGGCGAACTTGCTCGGCGCGGATATCCTGGGCAGCGGCGTCGCAATCGATGTGTATATCCACACCAGCGCCGGGCGTTACATCTGCGGCGAGGAAACCGCACTGCTCAATGCGCTCGAAGGCCGCCGCGCCACCCCACGCGCGAAGCCGCCGTTCCCGCAGCAAGCCGGTTTGTGGGGCTGGCCGACCGTCGTCAACAATGTCGAGACACTGTGCAGCGTCCCCCATATCGTCAATCGGGGTGCCGAGTGGTACCGCAAGCTCAGCCACTCCGAAGACGGCGGGACGAAGCTTTTCGGCGCGAGCGGCCACGTCACGCGGCCGGGCTGCTGGGAGCTGCCCATGGGCACCCCCATGCGCGCGGTGCTCGAGGAACACGCCGGCGGTATGCAAGCCGG